>NZ_JAVJQN010000034.1:0-22575 GCF_040218245.1 Coleofasciculus sp. E1-EBD-02
GACTTCTAGGTCTGACCATTTTCCCACTGCTCTACCAACATTCACCCACCGTCTAGCCCTGGATGGTTTGGTGGGCATTAAAGGTTTTCCTTCTTTACTGACTACTGGAACACGATTCATAGATATAATCCACTCGTGTAATGTTTACGTCTCTTAAGGCATTGATAGGGGTGTGTCCTGGATTTAGAGGGTGCCTAGAGATTCCTAGACCTACATAGAGTCCGAACTAGAGAAACGTTCGGAAGTGATTATCCCCTACCAACTCATGCCCTATTCATGACTTCCTGGCAGGTTCCCTCTGCCAATCCCTAACCTCAACGAAGTAGGTTAGGGTTCATGAATGACATTTATTTTGCCTGTTATCATGAATATTATCCTCCAGAGAAATAATTTTGTTTCGTTGGATGCATCACAGATCACCGATAGGTAAGCTCAGCAGTAGGGGAACAGTTGTGGTGTTGTTGTAATAGGCGCGATCGCGTCTGGGTTAGGCTCTGTAGAAAACCAAGACTCAGTAGACTCAGCCGATAAATGATACCATTAGCTACCTAACCTTCCCATAGATGTTCCTCTGGAACTGTCTACCTTATGGCTTATTTCTGGAAGGATTCTTCAAGATTGAACTGACGCTCTAAGTACCTGGACAGAAATTCTGTACCCTGTACTAAGAAATGTGAACAAGCCTAAAACCTTTACGGTTCCCTGTTCCCTGTTACACACCGAGCGTGTTACCGAGCGAAGCCGAGGTAAGCCGAGGTGTTCCCTCATCTCAACCGTTAACTTTAGTTTTGTCCGACTACTTAGCACAGTATGTTACCCACACCCTTACCATCTCAACCAAGAACGGATCAGCGCTGGCACACATTCACGGAAATATTACAACGCCTGCATCGAGAAGGCATATACATTCATTCTGAACAATTAGCAGAATTTATGGTGGCACATGGATTGCCCGTTGATTTATGCTATGTCCCAGAACATTTGCACTCTAAAGCCATTCAAATCAATCAAAACTATCAGGGCGATATGGTGTCCCTAACTGAACAATCCGAACCCGATTGGGATTATTCCTGGATGAACGAAGTCCAAACGCCCATCATCAAAAATAATCCCTGCTATAAAATTTAAGGGAAAAATAGAGATTTCTCCTCACATTTCCTGTGTTCAAATGCTCTAAACTTTCATTCAAGTCCGCTCAATTCCTCTGCGTACCTCTGCGGTATCCTCTGCGTACTCTGCGTTAACAAAATATAATTCATACGAATGAACTTGATCTGACCGGGTAATCCTCAATTCACTTTCGCTTAACTCTTGACCCCTTACGACTACCTTTTCCCTTCCCTTTAGAGGACTGAGAATCTGAGGTTGGCGCAATCATTGGCACCGTAAAGTGAAACTGACAACCTTGGTCTTTACCTGCTGAGTCTGCCCAAATTTTACCGCCCCACCCCTTGACAATTTGGCGACAAATTGCTAATCCTAAGCCTGTTCCACCCGTTGTCCGTCGCAGCGCCCCTTCTTCTTGATAAAAGCGATCAAAGACATCCTCTAGGCGATTCGGTTCAATCCCTCGCCCTGTATCGGCGACAGTCACTTTTAACATCGAATTCCCATTGGTTTGAATCCCAATGGTGATTTCTCCTTGGGAGGAGGTAAATTTGCAGGCGTTGTCTAACAATTTGGCAAGGGTTTCTACCAGCCACTCACCATCGGCTTGGACTAAGGGCAGATCGGTGGGAACTTGAGTGATAATGTTCGGTCGCCGATCCTCTGACCAATGGACGTTGATCCGGCTGAGGGCTAATTCAATGCACTCTTGTAGAGAAATGGCTTCGACATTCCATTCCACGCGCCCACTTTCCAGGCGCGAGAGAGTGAGAAAGTCTTGCACCAGTTTCCGCAGGCGTTCAGCGTCGTCAAGGG
Organism: Coleofasciculus sp. E1-EBD-02; assembly: GCF_040218245.1. Lineage (NCBI taxonomy): Bacteria > Bacillati > Cyanobacteriota > Cyanophyceae > Coleofasciculales > Coleofasciculaceae > Coleofasciculus > Coleofasciculus sp. E1-EBD-02. Next base: position 1,924 of record NZ_JAVJQN010000034.1, read on the forward strand.
CGGTATTCAGCATCACCTGACGCAATTCTGGCGACATATCCGGTTCGCTGGCGAGGCTTTCCAGGCAAACCTGAATCGTGGACAGGGGGGTACGGAGTTCATGACCCGTGATTGCCACTAAGTTACTACGAGTCCGGTCAAGGGCGGCGAGTTGTTGGTTCAAATCTTGCAAATTCGCATACGCTTCCGCTTGGATTAAGGCGACACCCACTTGAGTTGCGATCGCTTCGACGAGGGCAAGTTCTTCATCCTTCCACCGATAAGGGGTTTCGCCGCAGTGGTGTAACTCGACCATCCCCAATAACCGACCCTGATATAGTACAGGAACCATAAGCCACGATCGCATACCAAAGGTTTGCACCAATTCCTTTAACTTAGAAGACGGGGAATTAGCGCTTTTGCTGGGTGTCTGGTTCAGCCGAGGATCATGTTGGGTATCTTCTACGGAAATGGACTCTTGATGTTCGACAATTCCTTGAAACAGAGTATTGTCTCTTAGGGGCCAAGGGCTACCTAGGGTGGAGCAAAGGATCGTGCGATCGCGCCCTCGGGTTTCCAGGTACTCATGGGTAATCGTGGCTTGAGTATCCGTGGCTTTACAGCGGTAAATGAGAAAACGACAAGAACCCATGGCTCGCCCTAACTCTTGCACCGCGATTTCCATAACTTCATGGGGATCGAGCGATCGCCGAATCGCCGTGGTAATCGAATTCACCAAACGCTCGCGTTGTTCTTGAGCCGCGATCGAGCTATAGGCTTTCAGGAGTTTATACTGACCCGCTTGTAAGTAAGTCACTAGCCGTTGCACAAACGGATCGGGATTGGGTGAGTCTTGCCGATTCCGATCTGAGGGTTGAGTTGAGCCAGAACTGATATACTCAGCTTTTGCTTGCTCGATTTTATCCGCTAACTCAGGTCGATAGGTGGCAATGCGATCCAGAAGCAACTCGGCGGCTTTGGCACTAACCGTCCGGTCAAATGTCCAAATTCCCTCAAAACGTCGAGACGTATCCATCTCCCCATTGGCGCTATTGGACACAGACGAACATTTTTCTCGGCAGATCAGACAGTTGGCATAGTGAGAACCAATTACCACTAAATGCCACTCGTGACTTAAGGCATCGCCCGGATCAAATGCCACAGTTTCGTGGTGATCTGAGCTATTCTTGAAATCCGTTTCTGGTGCGGCTAAGACATAGACATGAGGCGTCCGTTGGGCAATGCGCCGATAGCGATGAGCTTCCTGACGATAGAAGCGTTCTCGCTGAAAACAGGCGATAACCAACGGCTGCTCCGAACCAGCTAAGACCTGATCTTCCATCGCATGGGAGAGTGCGGTCAACGACGCTTTGAAATATACTTGTTGCCTCAGGTGGGGCATGGCTTGGAGTAAGTGAGCCAGCACCGAAGTTTTGATGATCATTCAAATAAGCGATAAGCAGTGTTTAGCTTGAGCTTGGCAACAAACCCTTTACAATTCCCCTTTTTTATGATTCAAATTGCCGCAATACCCAATGGCTTAAGAGCAATCGGCAGGTATGGGGAACGCCATTAAGCAAGGCGATTCGGCAAAGAACCGCTGTGGGTCATAATTGAGTTGATAACTTGTCCTATCAACCTATCGTACAAAAAAGAAGGTAACTTCCACCTAGCGAACCCGATAAAATTCCTCTCTAGGCTTCGAGGAGATGTCCAGTTGAGCGAATGTCTCGAACCCGAGGTAGAGCGCTGAAGGGGCGGGTAAGCTACTGCAATAAGTACCTGGACATAAATTCTTGCCGCTGTACTAAGAAATATTAAGGAGCCGATCAATTTAGACGTAGGATATTATATCTATACTGGACTTCTGGTAACCGCTAGCCTTCCGCTTTGGTCGTATAATGCACACTCAACCTAAATCCTTACATAGATGTTTAATTGGCACTTAAACTTACAGAGGTTGTTTCAGGTTTTAGGCAAACATCTGACCAGAACTTTGCCCAGCTTTTTGCGGAAACGAATACCAGGATTCGGCTCACCCCACCAGCAGTTGACAGTGACTTGCCAAACGCTACACAAGCAATTAACCACTGCTAACCCTTCCGATCGCGCGAAAGAGAAAGCTTGGAAAACCTACGGCAAAGCCCTATCCCTGGCTGAGCAATGCGATTACTCACAACTGATCCAAGTCATCGTACAATTTGACCCGCTCTTTAGGGAGTGGCAGCCCAATTCCAGCTTTCGGCAAGAGCGATCGCTCTCGGTTCTACTCAAAGCCCAATCGCCAACGGCTCAAGCCCTCGATGCGGCATGGCGGCTTGCGGGGCGACTGCAAAACCCGTTACGGCAAACCGAGATACAGCAGCTAATCTGTGTCCAATCTGCCCGAATTGGTGACACCAATGGACTACTGGTGAAGTTGCTAAAGCGACGTGAACAAGGGTGTCTCCCTACCGCCGAACTCCATGAAATCCTCTCCACCTATTTAGACCACAATTCCTTTGAGGATAGCCATCCCTGGAAAGCCTTCTGCTCAGAATTTCCGGACACCCAACTGCCTCAAATTCATCAGGTTTATGCCCTAATGGAGCGCTATGAGGAAGCGGCTGACTTGGCAGAAGCAGCCAGAGATTACGCCAGTGCTATCCGTTACCTCCTGTCTGTTCCAGGTAAAGAGACTGCCCTTCGCGTTCTCGACTTGGCGGAGCGTGTCAAAGAACCCGATACAATTGCCCAAGCCCATGAGAACGTCGCCTCATGGTTCTGGGAGGACGGGAGGTATGCCGATGCCCGAGAACACTTTCAAAAAGCGGGCAACCTCGAGGGCGCCAGTGACTGTTACCAAAAAATGGGACAGCTCGAACTGGCAATCCAACTCCGTCCCGCGATTCGTTCGGAGTGGATACTCGATATCCGAGAGGCAATGGAGAACACCGTCAGAGGGCATCTTGATCGCCAAGACTTTTTAGAAGCAGTTCGCCGACTACGAACCGTAGAGCAAGCATGGCGAAACAAATCTGCCGAGTCAAGTATTTGCTCTGAGGCGGATCGCACCCAACACCTGCTCTCGGAAGTAATCCGAACCGTTCGAGCCTCCTTTGAAGCCAAGTTGTCAGCGACTCAGGGGCAATCAGAAACAGACCTGTTTAAACAATGGAGCCTGTTGGAAGAAGCCGCTGGCAATTATCTCGAAGCTGGATTCCAGGCAGAAAAAGCTCAAGACTATTTTGCCGCATCCTTATTATTTGAGAAAGCCGGTGCCTTTGGTCAAGCCCTGATTGCCCTGGATTCTGCCGATCCAGACCATCCCAACCCCCGGAAAAAGGCTCAGTTACTCGAGCAAGGCGGTGACTTCTTTATGGCGGGGCTTCTCTACGAACGTTTGGGAGAAATCGAACAAGCGATTTCAATGTACGAACAGGCGAGGGAATACCAGCGTGCTGCCCAACTCCGACGGCAGCAACTTGGCGATAAGCGGGTCGTATTTGATCATCGCTTCCAAGAATTAATCACGAAAGCCGGTCAAGTCGAGGAACTGGCGGAACTTTGCGCGGCTCAAGCCGACGAACGGGAGCAACCGCCAGAGGAAAAAGTGCGTTTACTACGACGCCTGAAAGACTTAGGAGAGCAAGGGTTGGTGAGTGGCAAATGGCTAGACCTGGTTGCTACAGAGTTGCCCAGCATTGAGGCGTTAGACAGGCGTCGGTTTGAAGAACAAGCGGATAGATGGGTGCAAGCCGCGACTCAGGAGATTCTGGCAGACTACATTGATGCGATCGCCCTTGACCTGGGTACCAGTAACAGTGTGGTTTGTCTCTATAACCAAAAGCAAGGAGAGCCAGAGGTTGTCGAATGGCACGGGCGACGGCAGATTCCGTCCGTGTTTGCGATCGATCAAATGGGGCGGGAACGGGTTGGTGTGCCGATATCCGAGCTGCTGGGGAAATCACCTCGCGCCATTGTCACTCAAGCGAAACGGCAGATGGGCACGGACACCAAATTCAAAGCCGGGGGTCAGGTATACCGTCCTGAAGAAATTTCAGCGCGGATTATTAACCACGCCCGTGAATTAGCCAGGGAGTATCTGCACAAAAAGATTGGTGAGAAAATTTCCCGAATGGCGGCTCAGGTGATCGGAACATCTGTGCCAGAGGACTGGGTAATAACCTACCTCGATCAACATCCCCCCACCATTCCTTTAGCCAATGCTGTGATTACAGTACCGGCTTACTTCAATGATGCCCAGAAACAAGCGACAAAGACTGCCGGTGTGCTGGCGGATATCAACATCCTGCGCCTAATTCACGAACCAACGGCGGCTTGCCTTGCCCAGCGCACCCGCTCTTCTATCAATGAAACGATTTTAGTCGCTGACTTGGGAGCAGGAACCTTTGATCTTTCCATTATTGAAGTCGAGGAAAGCGTCTTTGAGGTACTGGAAATCGAGGGAGATAATGCACTTGGCAGTGCCGATTTAGATGACGTGTTGTATGCTCATTTTTTAGAGGTGATTAAAGCCGAAACCGGGCAGGATATAAACGGCGATCGCCGCACTGTCACCCGTCTGCGTCAGGCTGGCGAAGAACTCAAGATTGAACTGTCCTCCCGCAGCGCTTGGACAATTGAGCTACCCGATTTGATTAACGGTAGCGCGATCACCCTGGAACTGACACGAGACGAACTCGAACGCCTAGCTGCACCTTGGCTGGATCGCATTCGGACAACCTGCCAAAAGATTAATCGCCAACCGAGTCGGATACTTCTCATCGGCGGTGGAGCGATGATGCCTGCGGTTCGTAAGTGTATTGGGGATGTGTTTGCCCAAGACCCTAACTCGGATTTAGATCCGTTAACAGCCGTTGCCCGTGGAGCGGCTCTGCAAGCGGCTATCCTGATGGGTTCGCTACAGGATGCCATCTTGTTGGATGCTGTTCCGTTCAGTCTGGGGATTAAATCCTATGTCGCACCGGGTCAGTTCAAGTTTGATTCCTTAATCCCCAAGCACACGACCATCCCGACTAAAACAACACGACGCTATACTACCGTTGAAGACAATCAGACCAACGTTAGAATTCAGATCTTTCAGGGAGAATCCTCTGTTCCTGAGGAAAATTTTAAGATCGGACAATTTATTCTTCAAGGAATACTTCCCGCCAAAGCTAGAATTCCCCAAATTGATGTCACTTTTGATATCGATAGCAATTGCCTTCTAATCGTGACAGCTCGCGATGCTGGAACGGGAAAACAATGCGGCATCACTATCTCCGACTCGCACCTACTGACGCCTGCTCAAGCGGCTTCGCTGCAAGCCAGATTCCGAGACTCTCAGACTCATCAAGGACACCTGACAGGGTTAGAGAAACTGGCGAGGAACCTCACACAGATGCTGCAAGAGACCCAACGGATCAATATTCTGGAACTCTCAGCCGGTTTGCAACAGCGATTACACTACTATGAACGTCACCGAGAGCGGTATTTGCCGACTCCGACAGACAATAACAGGTTGTTTGAGGTCTACCGCAACCGCGACGAATTAGAGATGAAGGCACGGTTAGCCCAGGATCGATGGGACAGCTTGAGCCGGAGTAGCCGGACTTGGTTGGAGGGTTATGGGTCGCTCGATTGGCGTTCTACACAAGTCTCACAGCAAGTGGAGCAATTAATCGAGGAAGGCACTAGCCTGCTTGAGCGCACCCGCTCAGCCGCCCAAGAGGTGACAGAAGGGGCGGCGACTTACAGGAGATGGTTGAGTGCCATTGAGAACCTTCCGATTAACCCTGAGGGAAATGCTGAAGAATTGGCTCAACATTTCCTCCGTCTTAACCGCTATTCAGAAGCCATTACTCATTTTCATCGGATTGAGGCTCCCTTATCTCCATCCCAGGTCGAACTCGGTTTGGAAATTTTGGCTCGTTCCCGCCAACGAGATGCTTATGGCGCATTGTTTTTAGACCACACCCCAACGCTTGGCGTTCACAGTCCTGACTTTGAGAGCCTCAATCATTCGGTGCGGATTTATGCTTCCTCCGTGGTTTGGATACAGGTGAATATAGGCGGATTGGCTGGTAGTGGTAGTGGCTTTGTTATTAGTCCCGATGCAGTGGCGACCAATCGTCACGTTGTTATGAACCAGTCCACAGGACAATGCATTTTACCGGAAGCGGTCAGCGTAATTACCAAGGAAGGTCGTCTCCAGGTAACAGAAATCTATTTACCGACGTGGGGCGCGGACGATGTGGCAATCCTGCGCTTGCGACCTGAGTCTACTCCTGTTACTCCATTACGGTTAGGCTTTTCGGAACTCGTTGAGGTTGGGGAGCGGATTTTGACCGTTGGTTTTCCGGCGCCTGGGGAGGGTGGGTTTGAAGAAAATCTCTACTGTAATGTTGGCTTGGTCAACCGTATCCGACCGAGTCAACTTTGCACGGAGCGGGTGCTAGAAGTGAGTATTCCGCTTCAGGGGGGGATTAGCGGTGCGCCGATTTTGAATCAATTGGGAGAGGTTGTGGGATTGTTAAGCTTCTTCACGGAGCGCAAACGGGAGAACTCTAGTGGACAGAGTTACAGCGAACAGTCATTTTATGCCATTCCTGTTGAGGTTTTGCGCCGCCTTCGTGGAAATGTTCAAGGGTAGATTCGCTGCTAATACTATAATTTACAGGGAACATAAGAGATTTGGAGTTTAATTATTTTTTATTGAGCTTGTTTCCCACAGCACCAGTTCCCAATGTTAATAAACCCAACAGGGTTGATGCTTCCGGGACAGGGGTTTCCGATTGTTTAGACTCGATAAAATTAAAATAGGCTTTTTGATTGTTAGAACTAAAAAAAGAATCGTCTGAACTCTGGAAAAGATTAAAACCGTAGGGGTCACCAACAGCCAAAACTTGACCCCCGTTAGCAAAAGGCTGAAATTCAACCATCGACCGGATTGAACCATTTGTACCAATCAGCGTCCCTCCCTGGGGAGAAATATCGGTTACCATTGGGTTAATATCAGTGGCTAAAGATGTACCAAATGTTTGACCTCTTAGGTCACCTAATGTGCCGACAGTGGTTAGAGACACTGTATTTTTAAACATGCCACCTGTAGAAGAATTGACACCACCGACAGCACCTGTATATCGGGAACCGAGTCCCAGTGATTCCAGTACAGAATTAGCCGATATCTGTTCAGAACGAGTGGAATCGGCTTCAATAATCAGACAACCACCAGTTTTGACAAAATTTCTCAGCACGCTACTTTCAGTGTCCGTCAGTATTTTTGAGGACGCTCCATGAAAGAATATATCAACGTCAGCAAGAGTTGCCTCCGTTAGGGTTGATACTCCTGGAAGGATAGTATGTAAACGTTCAAGAAGACTTGAGCTGAATGCACCGTATTGCAATGCACCATTTCCGGCATTAAATAAGTCACCCCCACGCTGATTTGCGCTGTCCCAACTTCTTATCGTTAATGCACCTGCCGAATTTACTCCTAAAGCTTCGAGAAGAATAGCTAGGGATAAGGTTATTGTTATTAATAGCTTATTCATATTAGTGATGCTATAATCAGCTTACTAATATTCAGAATACATAAGTCCAAAGTTTAATTCTCTAGTTTTTGGTCTTCTTCACAAACACTTTACATCGAATAATTAATGGGATTATTGTTAAAATTAATAATGGTTAAGAAAGGCGTTACACAGATGAGCGGATAAACCCATTATTCCAGGTACATCGATCAAAACATTCCCATATTCGTAAAAAAAATTTACAACACTTCAATAAAATTAACTATTTCACCCAAGCCAATCCTTATAAGTATAAGCTAAACTTATGAAAGATAATAGATTTTATCTTCACACAATATTTAACAACTGCCTCTTGACAAAGGACAAATGACAAAGGACAAAGGACAAAGGACAAAGGACAAATGACAAATGACGGACGAAGGACAAAGGAATGAATAAACTGTTGCCCGGTTTCTCCGAAGGGTTCCCTGTAGCGCTAAGAGTATGGTTAGTGTTTTTGCTATGTCTGGTTTTACTTGGATACTCAGTTCCCTTCAGTATCGTGGTGGGTGCTGTTGGGGGAATTGCTGGCGGCTGGGTTGTGGCTTGGTGGAATAGTAAAGATGAACAAAAGAAAGCCCCCTCTGAACCCCAAGATGAGCCAGAGGAAGCCCCCGTCAAGTTAAGTGGATTAGCCTTGGCGAAACAGCGTCGAGATGCTAGAGCGAGGAAGCGTTCCCAGAAAAGCTCCGTTCCATTGACGGGATTATTCAACCGAAGTAAGTAGGACTTGCTGCACAAAGCCCTATTTTAAGTGGGTCAAGCCACTACGTCGTAAATTCAGATGCCACAATCATAGAACCAATTCCTTTATTGGTAAAAATTTCTAAAAGTAGAGCGTGGGGGATTCGACCATCAATAATATGAGCCGCCCGTACCCCCTGAGCCAGCGATCGCACACAACAGTTAACCTTAGGTATCATACCGCCAGCCACAACGCCCGATGTCATTAACTCTCGTGCTTGTTGAATATCTAGCTTAGCCATTAGAGTGGAGGGGTCTTGGTAATCCTGCAAAATCCCCGGAGTATCAGTGAGTAGAATTAACTTTTCTGCTCCCAAAGCGGCAGCAATTTCGCCAGCAACGGTATCAGCATTGATATTATAGGCTTGACCCGCCTCATCAGCAGAAACACTTGACACAACTGGAATGTAGCCACTTTTGACCAAGGAGTCCACCAGTTTAATATCAACACTGCTGACTTCTCCAACAAAGCCAATCCCCTTGCGCCCTTCCGGACGGGCTTTGATTAAATTTCCGTCTTTACCGCAAAGTCCCACGGCTAAACCCCCAGCCCGGTTAATTAGCGAGACTAACTCTTTATTAACTCGACCCACGAGAACCATCTCCACCACATCCATCGTGGGTGCATCCGTTACCCGTAACCCATCCTTAAACTGCGGTTCAATCCCCAGCTTATCCAACCAGCTATTAATTTCTGGACCACCGCCGTGAACGACTACGGGACGAACGCCGACACAGGATAAGAAGACAACATCCCGAATCACTTTATCTTTGAGGTTGCTATCCTTCATCGCCGCCCCCCCATACTTAACCACAACCGTCCTCCCAGCAAACTGCTGGATATAAGGTAGGGCTTCACTGAGTATCTGCACACGGGTTGCTTCGGCTTCCCGGATTAAATCGTGATCGTTTTCTTGTACCATCGACAGGAACTGGAAGACCAATTAAGATATCCCAAGCAGTTTAGATCATTTTTTTATCAATATCTCCCCCAACTCCCAGACGTGCCATGGCACGTCTCTACATTGCTTCCCCAGCTCCCTCTGCTTCCCCAGCTCCCCCAGCTCCCTCTGCTTCCCCAGCTCCCCCAGCTCCCCCAGCTCCCTATTCACCAAAATCCTCCATGGGATAGAGGTCATAGCTACTCCAGAGAAGGATGCGATCGCGGCTAGATTGCCTTTGAATGAATGGTGGAAGCATTAACTTCTAAGATTTGCTGAATATTCAGAGGACATTCATACATGTTTATTAAACACTATCGTAAAAGCTTACCTGCCAGTGCGATCGCCTTAGCGCTAATGGCGGTGCTACTTCCCTCCTGCGCCGACACCACCCAAGACGTTGTCACCGCTGGACAAGAGGAAGAAAACGTAACCGCTGAGGAAGTCGAGGAGAACACCGACCAACTTATCGGTCAAAGCGTGAGCATCAGAGGCGAAGTGAGAGATGTTCTGGATAATGTCACCTTTACCCTCTCAGAGGATGAGTTGTTTGGTGATGAAATTATCGTGGTCAATACCTCAGGCGAACCCTTTATGCTGCCAGAAGAGGAGGATGTTGAAGTCCAAGTCACCGGTGAAGTGCGTCAGTTTAATATGGTAGAGTTTGAGGAAGAATTCGACTTAGACTTCCAATTCGATACCGACTACGAACAACAGCCTGCTATTGTCGCTGAATCACTGGCACTTGCACCCAAACCCGGAGAAATTACCGAAGATCCTAGCCAATTCTACAATCAAACCGTGGCTGTAGAGGGTGAAGTGGAAGAGATTATGAGTAACAATACCTTTACCCTCGATGAAGATCAGTTAGCGGGTGGCGGTGACTTGTTAGTCTTCACCTTAGTCGCACCGGAGAGAACCATGGTTGAAGGTGAAGATGTTGTCGTGACGGGTGAGGTGCGTCCCTTTATCGCCGCTGAATTTGAGCGGGATTATGAGTTAACCTGGGATTTGGATGTTAAACGTCAACTAGAAGCCGAATACGAGAATAAGCCTGTATTCATTGCTAAATCCATCTATCCCTCTGCTCAATAATAGTTAATCCGGTAGTGTTGGTTATAGCAGTAGACACATCTATTAGGACAAAAGAACTGTTGTTCCAGACGTTCCGCCGGAACGTCTCTACCTAAATGATGTGTCCTTTTTCCCCGTCATGTAACGTGTCAAACTAGAAGTAGCGATTCCGGAAAATCGAGAGGAAGCTTGGGCTATGACAATCTCCACTGAGAAAAAAGTTTGGACAGATGAGGAATTTATGGCACTGTCCAAAGATGGGCATTGTTATGAGTTAGTAAACGGGGAGCTTGTGAATATGGGCAATTCAGGGATGGAGCATGGCGGAATTGGCTCATTTCTGGGGGGGCTTCTGGCAATCTATGTTCGGCAACACAAATTAGGAACGGTTTGTGATTCTAGTACAGCGTTTACCTTAAAGAACGGCAACAAGCGATCGCCTGACGTCTCTTTTGTCTCTAAAGAACGGCTCAAGGGTTTCAATCGTCCCCCTCGTGGGTTCTTTCAAGGTTCTCCTGATCTGGCGGTAGAAATTCTCTCTCCCAGCAACACCGTTGAAGAAATCCACGACAAGATTGTGGAATATTTTGACAACGATACTCGCTTAGTTTGGGTGATTCATCCCGATGAAAAATATGTTCTGGTTTACCATTCGCCCGAACCCGATCGCTTACTTCGTCCTCAAGACACGCTAGAAGGTGACGCGATCGTTCCTGGCTTTTCCATGTCGGTTGCTGAACTGTTTGAAGAGTGGGATTTTTAGCGATCGCTCAATTTTTATTTTCTACATAGAACTCAGGTCTTTTTATGAAAAAGAGAACTTTTGGCTATGTTAGTTATTCCCAAAAAAGCAACTCTCCCGTAACTAATGTGATAAGTTTTTAGGAATCACATCAATTACGGGAGAGCCTAGATTTTCAGGTTAATCCATCACTTCAAAGGACTGCACTTGGAGAACAGGACCAATCATTGCTGTGGTCATCACATCCTCTAGCACCTCTCCTTGCACCTTCACATTCAGGTTAGATTGCTGTAACTCATCGGGGACATCCTGAAGTTCATAGGTTTCTCCAGAATCGGCAACTAATGCCCAAGTCCCGACGCCAATATCTTTGTGTTCAATTTTGCCCGTGACATTAATGCTCATGCAAATCTCCCCTCTTCTTTAGAGGCAAAATAGGCAAGTCCAAAGCAGAGGAGAGCATTCGCCATTAAGAATAGACGCGCCCCAATGCCACTACCTAACCACAGAAGACTGGGAGACATTACCGCACTTACCGCCAAGCAACTGGCAACACCCAAGGCTGAACCAATCGCCACCCATTTCCATTGGGGGTGTCCCAGGAACAATGCCACTAAGATAAAGGGAATCAGCACACTGGCAAAAATGGGATTTAATACCCCACTACCTTGAATCGCAGTACCCAGTTCCGGAATCGAACTACCCATGACTCGTAGGGGCCACTGGGGTAAGTCAAAGATATAGAAGCCGCGCAGGAAAAATAATCCCGAACTTCCAGCCACTAATCCTGTGGTCAAACTCCAGCCAAAGGACAAATAGTTCCGTAAGAACCACGCCAAGAGGTAGGAACCCAGAACCATGAGAACTTTCGGCAGCAGTGCAACTGCACCACCATCAATCCAGAACCGGAGATTGAGATAGCCACTATCGCGCAACCAACGGAAGAAATCGCGGAAGGTAATTTGTCCCTTCGCCGCCAATTGCACTGCACCCCCAGCATCTAGTTGTCCCGCGCCAAAGTGGTTGAGGGGATCATCTTCAACCTGGCGACTGGATTGTTGGAGAACGGTGAAAATTTCATCGGGATCATTAATCCCACTCGCTTTCACCAAAGCCGCAACCCCAGCAACGTGGGGGGCTGCCATACTGGTTCCCTGAAAGCCAGAAAACATGGCAGTTTTGGTTTTGGGATTAATGGTTTCTTGGACAATCTTACCCGCTTCACTACCCCCAGGGGCAGAAATGTCAACCCCTGCACCGTAGTTAGAATAGGGGGCTTTTACGCCAGCGGAATCCACAGCGGAAACACCCAGAACATGGGGATAACGGGCGGGATAGGAGGCGGAATTTTGGTTAGCATTCCCTGCTGCTGCAATAATCGCCACACCTTTGTTATAGGCATAGTCGATCGCTTCTTGCATCAGTTTACTTTCACCGCCACCGCCCAAGCTCATATTGATCACATCTGCGCCATTATCGGCAGCGAATTTAATCGCTTCAGCGATATCGGAAATCGTACCACCGCCACCTGCACTCAAGACTTTTAAGGGCATGAGACTGGCTTGGTATGCGACGCCAGCAACGCCGTAACTATTATTAGTGGATTGGGCAATGGTTCCAGCAACGTGAGTCCCGTGACCATTATCATCGAAGGCGTCAACTCTATCGTTTACGAAGTCGTACCCTTCAACCAGTTTGGTATCTTTGAGATCAGGAACCGGACTCACCCCAGTGTCAATCACCGCTACCGTAATCCCACTTCCCCGCGTTTCATCCCAGGCGGCTTCCACATTAATGCTGCGGAGATTCCATTGCTGGCTATAGCTGGGGTCGTTGGGAACAAAAAATGTGCTGTAGATGTAGTTGGGTTCAATATATTCCGTGTCCTTAGCCAGTTCTGAGCGTTTGAGCTGACGCAGGACTTGTTTATCTCCCTCCAAAATGTAAATATTGTCAACGTCAGAGAATTCGCTATTGAGTCGCGGAGTCACGCCGTATTTTTGCGCGATCGCGTCCACCTCAGCACTAATCTCTGTAGCGGGAATATCTTCCCGGAAATCCAGTACAATTGAGCCAAATTCCCCCTGATTTGCCAACCCTTTAAAGTTGAACAGGGCAAAACCTAGCCCAATCACAAACAAACACAGTAACAAAAACTTTTTCATTGGCAACCATCCGTCTATCGTGCCAGTTTAACCTCTACGATAGCTTATTTGTTATTTGTCATTGGTCATTGGTCATTGGTCATTCGTCATTCGTCATTTGTCAGGAAATAGGGAACAGGGAACACCTCGACCCTTCGACAAGCTCAGGGCATCGCTTACCTCGACTTACTTCGGACTTCGGCGTGAGCGCTCAGTCGAACGCTTCGCTCAGTAACACGCTCGGTAACACGCTCGGTGTGTCACAGGGAACAGGGAACAGGGATTTTAGAGCAACTTCTTGGCTTATTCGTTACAATCAATCTTTGGCAAAATATGTTGCTACATTGGTTCTTTGTCATTGAGCGATGAGTCAGGGCGGGTTTAGGCACATCAGGGTGAGGTTAGAAAGGATAGTAGTAAAACCCGCCCCTACAACTGTCATAACTCTTCCCATCTCCCAGACGTGCCATGGCACGTCTCTACATCCTCAGCTTCCCCAGCTTCCCCCGCTTCCCCCGCTCCCCCTGCTCCCCCTGCTCCCTCAGCTCCCCCAGCTCCCCCAGCTCCCCCAGCTTTCCCAGCTCCCTCAGCTTCCCCTACTCCCCCTGCTCCCCATCACCCGCCGCCTTGGTAGAACAGCTCCAGAAATCGGAAAAATTTCTCACATAAGTTGCGATCGCGTGCGCCTGCTTCCATCTCCTTGGTAATCTCTTCTATGGCTTGCATCCAGTAGGGGCGATCGCTTGAGGGTTCGTTCCGGGTGCGATGGAGTCGCTTACTGATAATCGCATCGGCGATGTTGACAAGCTGGAAAACTTGGACAATAAACGGAATTTCATCACCCTTGAGTCCTTTAGGATAGCCGGTGCCATTGAGTCGTTCTTGATGAGACAAGACTAGGGGGACAAATTCTTTCAACCCCGGAAGCTGCTTGCAGATCAAAGCAGACACTTCGGGATACTCGCGAATTTTTACCCAATCCTGTTCACTTAAGGAACCGGGATTGAGTAAAATCGAGTCGGGAATGCTAAGTTTGCCTAAGCCATGACAGTAACTCAGGAAAACAAGCTGGCGCAATTGGGTTTTGTCTAGTTTCAGCCACCGTCCAAAATGTAAGCACATTGTTCGCAGACGATAGCAGCGTAAACCAGCCGTGACGTTTCGAGCCAGCTGGATTTGTTCAAGAAAATTTAAGATATCGGCGTCGCCGGGGCGAAGCATTCCACTTCAGAATTAGGTGACTTTTACTGTTGCATTGTTATTGAGGTTAGTGATCCTCAACTCAGGTTATGTTAACGCTTTTGGATAGAAACCAGTCAGTTGGGTTAGGAGGAGGACTGTATAGCGCTTTATACAGTAGAGGGATCTATTAGTGCATCTTTAACCTTACCATAAGGCTGGATACAATCGGAATTCTGTATTTAATTTTCGTATGTTTTTATTTCTCTCCAAGTTACTCCCCTTATTTGTGTATCCATTAGGACTTGCTTGCGTACTCATGGTTGTGGCGTTAGTCTTGTCCTGGAAACGCCCCCGCTTGGTTCCTATCCCCATTGCCCTAGGATTAATCATCTTATTAGTTGCCAGTAACGGTTGGGTTGCCAATAGCATGGTTCAATCCCTAGAGTGGCAGCATATTCCGCCAACCGAGTTACCCCAGGCGGAGGCGATCGTGATTTTGGGTGGGGCGACTCGATCCGCCATTCCGCCGCGCCCTGCACCGGATTTAAATGAAGCAGGCGATCGCGTTTTCTATGGGGCGCAGCTTTATCAGCAAGGGAAAGCCCCTGTGATTATTGCCTCTGGGGGGCGGATTGAGTGGCGGGGTGGGGGTTCTCCGGAATCAGCGGATATGGCTCAAATCTTGGAAATGATTGGCGTTCCTCCCTCAGCAATTTTGCAAGATCCGGCGTCTCTGAATACCTACCAAAATGCCGTCAATGTGCGAAGAATTTTACAGCAGGAAGGGATAAAAAAGGTATTATTAGTTACCTCTGCCATGCATATGCCTCGCGCCCTACGGATTTTTATACGTCAGGGGATTGAGGCGATTCCAGCACCGACTGATTTTTTGGTCACTCAACAAGAACTGAATGAACCGAATAGTAGTCTAGCGGCTATTTTATTGAATGGTTTGCCAGATACTCAAAATTTAGATATGACAACCCGCGCGATCAAAGAATATATTGGCACAGCCGTTTATTGGTTGCGAGGATGGCTATAGCTTAAAGAAAGCGGAGGGGTAAGAGAAGCTGGCAATAGGATTTACAAATGACCAATGACCAATGACCAATGACAACTTTAAATTCGTTCTTCTTGAATTAAGGTGCGTTGAAAGAGTTGATGATTTTTAAACCAATGCCAGGTACGGAAGCGATAGTTATTGCAGGGACTCAGTTGAATCATTTCATACAAATAGCTATCCGGCATTCCTTTATAGGTAAAATGCAGCATAATTGTGGCTGAATCGACTTCCCAGGCTTTGCCTTGAATGCGTTCTGTGTCAAACCAGAGGGCGTTATCTCGATAGATTCCGGGAAATTGATGCTCCTCTTGTTTACCGTCAGACCAGTGATAGCGATTAATTTGATAATAATCATAAGACCCTTCATTAGGGAACTGACAACTTAGGTTAGATTTATGTTGGTCAAGGACAGTTCCTTGAAGATCAACGACAATATAGGTTCCTTCCCAGTCTCCTTCATGACGGGCAAGTAGAGGCATTTCATGTTTGATGTTTGACATATCATCAATAGTCCTTAAATTATTCTCTGTTCACTTAAGCGTTCAATGGTTTCTTGTTGAGTCTGCCGAAAATGTTGACAATCTACGTTTTGATTCAGCATAGTATTAACTGGGTAAACACGAGATTGGCGATAGGTTTCGATATATAAGTCTAACCGTTGTCGAGAGAGTAGATTTTTTAATCCTGGACGACGGCGATATCGCCGCAGGGCGGCTAGATCAATTTCGGCAAATGTTGCCATGCTTTCTCCTGAACCCGTTTCGGATAAAATCAATCCTCGATAGTCAATAATTTTAGAGCCTCCATTAGCTGAAGCTGAGGGTATAGCTGTATTTACAATTCCTGCTGTATTCGTAGATACAAGATATGCCATATTTTCCACAGCACGGGCAATCTTGGCACTATCTTTAGGCGATCGCTCTCCACTATACACCTCAGATGTCGGATGGATAAAGAGTTCCGCACCCCGCAGGGCTAGACACCTTGCCACCTCTGGAAATAATATTTCATCGGATGCGATCGCGGCTAGGTTCCCAATGGCGGTTTTCGCGACAGGAAAGACTCCTTCCCAACCATAACAATCGAGATACTTATCCCAGACATCGTGGGGAGTTGGGGCAAACATAGAATTGAGCCGTCGATAGCGTAAGACGATATTACCTGACGGATCAATCACAAAACAGGTTTGGAAATATAATCCCGGAAAATTAGGATCAAGTTCATAAGCATTCCCCGCCAAAAATATACTCTGCTTCTGGGCAATTTTCCCTAAGGTTTCGTACTCAACCCCATCCATTTCGATACAAGCTTTTTCCGCCCATGCTGATAGCGATTCTCCCATGGGAAAACCTGTGAGAAAATATTCTGGGAGGACAATTAAACGACAATCCGCACCAATAAATGCGAGACTTGCCGCAATTTGTTGTCCTAATCGATGAATCGTTTTCTGCATCAGCGATCGCGCTTCCTGGCGATCACTTGCCTGATTAACCCCATGGCAGGTTATTTGTAAGGCTAAAGCTGTAAATGTGTCCATATTTGTCATTTGTTATTTGTTATTTGTCATTTGTTATTTGTTATTTATAATAGCCTAAGAAGTATGGGCGTAATTTAAGCGATTGTAAGTTTATTGTCACCCGTCTACTTATTCGCGATCGCGTTTATACTTTACCCACATCAAAACCACCAGGGATCAGGCTGAGAATTCGTTTTTACCAAAAGCGCTTTTTTACGTATAAATCGTGTCAGTGCGGCTGTTCCCATACGCGAACCCCCCATCCCAGAAAACTTAAATGAATGTTTCTCCGCTTCATGAATCATTGCCGTTAATCCCGCATCATTAATACTAATCCCACCCGCATTAATTTGGCTAGCCACAGGAATGGCTTCGCTTGGTCTTCCAGCAAAAACAGCCGCACTTAAACCATAATTCGTATCATTCGCTAATTGTACCGCGTCCTCAATTGTGGCAAAGGACATGATCGGCATTATCGGGGCAAAAGTTTCTTCTGTCATGATTTTCATCGAATGATTGACATCCGTCAAAACTGTGGGGTGACACCATAATCCTCCATTTCGTTCTTCCACACCACCACCGCAAATCTTTGCCCCTTGCGCCACCGCATCCTGGAGATGTTCGCGAATAATTTGTGCTTGGTTTTCGGCAATAATTGGACCAATGTCTCCATCCTCAACCGTCGGATAAGCCAGATGCAGACGCTGGGCTTTTTTGATTAATTGATCAACAAATTGATCATGAATAGAATCAGCCACATAAATTCGTTCAATCGAGAAACAGGATTGCCCAGTATTGACAACAGAACCCCATAAAATGGCGGAGGTTGCCAACTCTAAATCCGCTGACTCTAAAACAATTGCCGGATCTTTTCCTCCTAATTCCAAGAACGCGGGAATAAACCGTCTGGCTGCGGCTTCAGCTACCTTTCGCCCTGTTTCTACACTCCCGGTAAAACAGACTAAATCAACATAGTTAATCAAGGTTTTCCCGGTTTCCCCGGTTCCCTGGCAATATGTTAAGACCTCTTGTAACTGGGGAACTTGGCTAATTGTGGCGGATAAGGGTTGAATAAAACGTGGTGTAATTTCACTAGGTTTAACCACCACCGCACACCCTGCTAATAATGCCGGAATTGCATCAATATTAGACAACAATAAGGGAAAATTCCAGGGACTAATGATGCCAACTAAGGAATAAGGGATATACTGATGTTGTTTATGAATAAAAGGAATCGCTGTCGTTGTTTCATCGGGAGGAGATAATAACGTAGGCGCAAGTTTACACCAGCGATCAATAGTAGAAATTAGGGAATTAAACTCTTGTACAGACACAGACTTGCGTCCCGTATCTCTAATTAATGCCTGAATCACGTCATCTTGTTCAGACAATAACACCTGTTTCCACGCCTGTAACGTCTCGATTCGCCCTGCGATTCCCAGCTGATGCCATTGAATTTGGGCTTTTCGTAAAAGCTTACAGTGAATTGCCAGGTGTTCCAGTGCTGGTGGTGTTATCTGATAATCAATCTGTCCGGTACGCGGATTGCGAACGCCGTACTCCTTATCCATAGATTTACCAAAAAACGATATAATTTATCGTATCACACTCTGAGTCAGTGTTTCGGCTTGTAGTAAAGGCTTTAGCCCTATATTATCCTGCTTCTCTTATCCTATATCCTTCATAAATATTTAGGGTCTGCTGAATAAGTCTTGTAGTGGGTATCGGGAATAGGGAATGGGGAATGGAAAAGAGTTTCGGAGTTTTTTCTAGTTTTGATTGGTTACAACCTATTTAGGATTGCTATAACTTGATTACAGGTAACTTCACCGTAAACGTTGTACCAAAACCAACCTCGCTTTTAACTGTAATCTCACCCCCGTGTAAATCAACACATTTTTTAACAATTGATAATCCTAACCCAGTTCCGGCAATCGTTCCCACATTTCCGGCACGACTAAAGGATTCAAATAATTTCGCTTGATCGGCTTGGGGAATGCCGATTCCTTTATCCTGCACCTGAAACACAACCTGCTTTTCTTCACAGCTCAAAGTCAGCGTAATTTTACCCCCCTGCGGTGAATACTTAATCGCATTGGAGAGCAAATTAGTAATCATTTGTCGCAGTAATTTAGGGTCAAAATTAGCGCATTCACAACTCCCGTGATGCGTAAAAAATAGCTGATGTTTCTCATCTACAGTAATTTGTAATCCTTCAACGATTTCCTCAAAAAAGCTAACTAAGTAGATCGGTTCTGGCTTAAACTCGACTTTCTCAAGTTCTGCTTTGTTAATAAACAGTACATCTTCCACTAAAGCGGTTAGATGTTTAACCGATGCCTGAATCCGCTGGAAATGTTTGCGCTGCTTGGCTTCATCCAATTTGTGGAGATACCGTTCCAGAATTTCGGCAGATGAGTTAATTGTTGTCAAAGGTGTGCGGTATTCATGGGAAACGGTGGAAATAATCCGGGATTTGAAATGGCTGAGTTCTTGTTCTTGAGCCAGCGCCAGACGCAACTGGGATTCTAAGGTTCGTAATTGATCATTAGCTTGTTGGAGTTCACTGGTTCGTTCAGCGACGCGATGTTCGAGTTGTTCATTTGCCTGTTCTAATTGTTGCTCTTTTTGATTGAGTAATTGGATTATTTTAGCCCGTTCAATGGCATAGCGGATAGAACGCACTAATAAGTTACTGTCAAAATCACCCTTGACTAAATAATCTTGCGCTCCTTTCTGAACCGCAATTGTGGCTAGCGATTCATCTTCTAATCCGCTGAGAATAACAATGGGAATAGTGGTAAACTGCTTGTACACCTGCTCAACGGTTTCTAAGCCGAAACTGTCGGGTAATGACAAATCCAATAAGATGACATCATAAGCATCTTGATTCCTCGGCTGTAGTACCTCTTGCAAACAGCGATGGTGAGTAATTTGGAACGGAGTTGACTTGACCAAATCGAGGAATTCTGTGATTAAATCAGCATCACCGAGGTCATCTTCAATGAGTAATACTCGGATAGGAGAGGTGTCCATGGTAATTATTTGGGTGGAAGTTTGACAACGGTAAACCAGAAGTTTTCGATGGATTCGACAATTTTGATAAAGTCCTGCATACCCAGAGGTTTTGATACATAGCAGTTAGCACCCAGGTTGTAGGACTTCAGAATATCGTCCTCAGCATCAGACGTGGTTAAAACCACCACGGGGATGCGTTTAAAGTAGTTGTCACCTTTAATATCTTGGAGTACCTCACGCCCATCTCTACGGGGTAGATTGAGATCCAGGAGAATTAAGTCGGGCGAGATAGCCTGAGTATATTTACCTTCTTGTCGTAAGTAAGCCAGCGCCTCAACTCCATCCCTGACACTATTGAGATTAATCTGTAACTTGGCATCTTCTAGGGCTTCTTCAATTAAGTCAATATCCCCCGGATCATCTTCGACTAGGAGAATTTCAATCGCTTTAGTTGCTGGGTTCATCAAGCAGGTCATAACATACAGTATTTGTGGATAATTCTCGCACTATTCCCAATTTATGACAGAGTTCCCAAAATCTGGGGAAAACTAACGTTGTTTGTCATTGGTCATTGGTCATTGGTCATTGGTCATTGGTCATTGGTCATTGGTCATTGGTCATTGGTCATTGGTCATTGGTCATTGGTCATTGGTCATTGGTCATTGGTCATTGGTCATTGGTCATTGGTCATTGGTC
>NZ_JAVJQN010000036.1:0-92669 GCF_040218245.1 Coleofasciculus sp. E1-EBD-02
GACTTCTAGGTCTGACCATTTTCCCACTGCTCTACCAACATTCACCCACCGTCTAGCCCTGGATGGTTTGGTGGGCATTAAAGGTTTTCCTTCTTTACTGACTACTGGAACACGATTCATAGATATAATCCACTCGTGTAAATGTTTACGTCTCTTAAGGCATTGATAGGGGTGTGTCCTGGAAGTACCCAGTGCCTAGAGATTCCTAGACCTACATAGAGTCCGAACTAGAGAAACGTTCGGAAGTGATTATCCCCTACCAACTCATGCCCTATTCATGACTTCCTGGCAAGTTCCCTCTGCCAATCCCTAACCTCAACGAAGTAGGTTGGGGTTCATGAAGTTATACATCACCCTATTGTCAAAGTCCGGTTAGTGCGTCGGCAGATGTAACCCTAGTTAGCATTTCGTAATTTGTCTTATGTCTTATGTTTGTTTCCTCAGCTTCAGTAGACACCTATGGAACGTAACAGGCGGCGCGATCGCATTTAGCTTGAACATCTGGAAAGGTGATTGAATCACAGCTTCTGAAGAAAAATCTATCTTTTTGGAGATACCCCTTTGTCAATTATCGTTTCCTCTGATAGAGGTAAACCAGACTTCAATCAAAAATAATAAAAATGTAACAAACTCTCATGGGAGAGAACGCCAATGCGATATAAAAATCTTACAGCTATAGGAATCCTAGCCGCCATGTTCGGCTTAGCGAACCCTGTCTCGGCTCAATCACCAGTCACGACCAAAGCCGACGACGTTACTCTCTCTGGTGAATCCCTAATGGGCATTGAACAGAGAAATCTCGGCGATGATTTTGACCAGTTCTTTTTAGACGATCCAGCGCTGGCATGGAGAGGAACGGGTGGTAGCCAGATTAATTTTAACAACCAAGCTGGTGCTGACTTTCAGTTAATAGACGATGTGGAAATCTCAGTTAACGAACCCTTATCTCCACCGATCAGTCCAATCAATTTCCGCAGACACGAGAATTTAAGCAGCGGTCTTGATCGCGTGGAAGTACAAGTTGAACTTGATTAATGGTTATATGTTTGTCCGAAAGTAGGGGCGGGTTTAGGGCTTTCATTTTGCCATTGATGATCAAGTTTATTCAAAACCCGCCCTGACAGAGTGGCAGAGTTTGGGCTGAGACAGTGGAGAGTGATTATCTAGCGCTATTATCACTAACCCCATAAGCACCTATTTCAACACAATCATTTGATTTGTTTCCGCTGATTGGCAAACGGCGTCTCCAACCTGAAGCGCATATAAACTGGCTTCACTCGACACATACAGAGGCTTTCCATCCACGAGATGATCTAATACCATTTCTGTATCTTGAACAAATAAACCGCGACGCCCTGCTACAGTGATGGGATGTTCTTCCTCTCCCCGGATGAATTTACCTTGATCTCCCTCAAATACCAGTGTACCGCGATCGCCGTGGACTTCAAACGTCCGCAATCTCTGCCAAAATACTTCCCCCTTGCCATAGGTTACGTGGGCAATTAGTCCCTTGACAAACTGTAATTGAGCCGTACAGAGACAGGCACGATAATAGTCTGAATTTTGCCAAAACTGAGTATTACAGCTAACGGTTGCGACGTTACCAAATAAATTAGTAAATCGATGGATGTGGGGTAATGCGGCTTTAAAGGGAAAGCCAAATAAGTCCCGATGGTATGTCCAACGCTGCGGCGCTGGGTGCTTCGGCACAATTGTGACATATCGGGCATAAAAAGGAGTGCCAATCTCTGGTAATGATTGCTGTAAGGCTTGATGTAAGCCGCCTAATAGCTCAATATGTTCCACATGTAGGAGTTTGCCTTGAGCTTGGGCAAGGGCAATTAGGGATTCGGCTTCTGTCGGATCAAGGGAAATCGGATATTCGACAACAACATGCTTCCCTGCGGTTAAAGCCGCCTTAACAATCGCACCATGATCACGATTAATCGTACAAACAAAGACTAAATCCACATCCGGATGTGCCACCACCTGTTGCCAAGACTCGACGGCACTGGTTTGGTGGCGTTGTACAAAGTCTTGCACGGTTTCCGGGGTATGCCCACTGACAACCACTAGCTGCGATCGCGCATCCGCCTGTAAGGTTTGCGCCCGTTGATTAGCGGCATATCCAGTCCCGACGATACCAGCCCGAATGGGCATTTTATCAATCATTTGTGAATGAGTCCTCGCTTCAACATCCCCCTATTTAGCGATTATAAACCAATAGCTTTCTGGTTATTTTACCTTATTTTGCTTTCTCGAAGACTCTTTTTTTAACAAAGCACCAAATCCGAGAGCGACACCTGAACCGAGGATAGTCAAGGGTTCGGGAACCGGTTCGCTAGTGCCTACCTTGATTTGATACGCCAGGTTAGAGCGAGTCGGTTGATCTCCAGTCCAATCGAAGCTGACTGTACCCGTCAGCGTAAACGGTGCTGAGATATCTTCAACCAACACATAGTCTACATTGTCACTATCGCCATCACTTGGAGCAGAAAAGGTATTCAAACTATCAAGATTAAGCCGTACATTGCTGTTGGCTGTTTCTTTGGTACGAATATATATCGTATCAATTGGTTCGGTAAACGCTGTGCTACTTAGTAGTGTTCCACCAACGTTATAGTTGACTGTTGAGCCAGTATACTCCAGTGTGAAATCATAGACTGTACCATTCCCCCAGACAAACTGAGCGGATTGCATAGGAGTCCCAGCTTTATCATTAATCCCCAACTCACGTTCAGCCAGGTTCAAACTGTTATTACCAATTCGCCCCTCAGCTACGAATACTTCGGTAAATTCCCCACTATTGATTAACCCATCGAACTGGTCATCAGTAAAGTCAGGTAGACTCGTGACTGTAGCCGCACTGGCAACACCCGAAACGAGAGACAGACCCGCAGTGGCTAAACCAACACCTAAAGCAACTCCAGCTGCTCTGAACGAAAAGTTTGAGTAGATGCTATTCATAGTTACACCCCGTATATGTACTTACCTAACAGTATAATTCTCTCAAGAGAGAATTTCTGTGAAGTGTTGATGAAGTAAGATCCAAATCCTAGCGCAAAATCTATAGTTATGTTACGTCAACAAAAATTGTCAATATTTTTTAAGTAGGGCTGCATTTCCATACCAGCCAACGGGGAACAAATTGAGCATTGTCTATAGTTATTCTCAATTAGCTAGATGGATGCTAGCTGAATATCCCAGAATCAACCCAATAGGGGCTGTTGGGAAAAAAAAGCATTAGGAATTATGAGAGTTGATATCTAAGTAGTTTCTTGCGGTTGAACTTAACTCTAATGGCACTGAAAATTCGTATTTTTGGCTCGCCGAAACTCTTGATATAGCCTAGGGTGGGTTGAGCGAAGTCGAAACCCACCAGCCCAAATTTCAGTACCATTCAACTTAACTCCCTTCACCAAACCGATATCCCTTCCCGTATACCGTGTGAATCAAGGGGGCTTCACCAGGAGCCTCTATTTTGCGGCGTAACAAGCGCACTAAAGCCGCTAAGACATTACTACTAGGTTGTTCTTCATCCTGCCACAACTGCTGATAAATTTCCCCATGAGTCAACAGTTGACCCGAATGACGCATAAAATAGTCCAGAAGCTGGGTTTCTTTTTCCGAGAGTTCAATTAATCGTCCATTGCGGTAGGCAAGCTGATTGTCCACATCCAGTTCTAAAGAAGCAACGCGCAACCGAACAGGCGCATTGGTTTCCGTCGCCGAACGCCGCAGCAAGGCGCGAACCCTAGCCAGTAATTCTCGCAGTTCAAAGGGTTTGACAAGATAATCATCCGCCCCTGCATCCAATCCCATCACCCGATCATCCAGGGTATCTTTAGCGGTAAGGAAGAGAACAGGTGTCGTTTTCCCTTGCGATCGCAACTGTTGACAAAGCTCTAACCCCGACTGATGCGGTAACATCCAATCTAAAATAAGCAAATCATAGTCGCTTTGCATCGCTAACTGGCGTCCAGACTGTCCCTCATAAGCCACATCAACCTCGTATCCCTCCCGTTTGAGGACTCGGCTTAAAGGATCGGTGAGTTCAACTTCATCATCAACCAACAGAATACGCATTATTTGTCATTTGTCATTTGTCATTTGTCATTTGTCATTTGTCATTTGTCATTCGTTGATTGGGAAATCTCTCCCTCATCTTCCCCAGCTTCCCCCGCTTCCCCCGCTTCCCCAGCTTCCCCCGCTTCCCCCGCTTCCCCAGCTTCCCCTGCACCTCTGCTCCCCCAACCGAAAACTTTTGCCGCCACACGCTATATCATGGTGAATATTGCTGCGCTTAACGATGCCCATGTCTGTATCCCGGCTCAATGTAACCGAAGGCTGGCTAGAAGCCAATCAGCAGTATTTGATGGGAGAGATTGCGCGAGTGCGTCAAGCCTTGGAACGCAAGAGTGATCAAATCACTACAGGTATCTCTCTTACCTTAACCAATGGCTTCTATCCCAATGGAAATGGTTCCTACCATCAACCCGACACATCGCTTTCACCGCCTCCCTTGTTAGATCAGCTTTGCCAAATGTTTGGGTTATCCTCATTTGAGCGAGATTTGCTGCTGTTATGTGCGGGGATGGAATTTGACGCCTCTTGGGGGTTACTCTGTGGCATCGCTCAAAGTAATGAACAAATGAATTATCCCACATTTGCTCTAGCGTTGAATATATTACCCCATGGACATTGGGGGGCGCTGACGCCAGATGCACCGTTGCGCCACTGGCGGTTAATTGACGTGGGTGAAGGGTTTACGTTAACCAGTAGTTCGCTACGGATTGATGAGCGGATTTTGCATTACCTGCGCGGGGTTCAATATATTGATGAGCGTTTGGCGAGTATGGAGGAACCGATGCCCCTACCGGGTATTTTGGTATCCTCTCATCAGCAAAGTGTTCAACAAATTGCTACAACCTGGTTACAGGTGGGTGAGGGGACATTTCCGGTAGTGCAGCTGTGTGGAGAAGATGTCACCAGTAAACGTGCGATCGCACGAGCCGTATGCGATCATCTAGGGATTAATCTCCATGCCCTTTCTGCTGAATCTTTACCCACGAATACCAGTCAACTGAATATCGTTAAGATACTCTATGAACGGGAATGGGCATTAAGTAGCACCGTACTCTTACTCAACTGTGATCATCTCGAAACCAATGATCCAGCCAGAGAAAGTGCGATCGCCCGTTTCATCGAAAGCCTGAACACACCCCTGATTGTCACGAGTCGCGATCGACGCCGCCAACGCCAGCGTCCCATTATTACCATTGATGTCCATCATCCCACCAGTGATGAGCAGCGTTTAATTTGGCAAAACGCTTTAGCCGATAAAGCCGCCAAACTTGAGCCTGCAATTAACTTATTAGTCTCCACATTTAACCTTAGCGCCCCCAACATTCATACCGCTTGCTTAACCATCAAAGGAATGGACATTGAGACGCCAGAAGAAGATGAACAACCTATAGACGAAGAAAACTACAACCCATCTGCCCTGCCACCCATGACCACTAAATTGTGGGACGTCTGCTGTATTCAAGCCCGTCCCCGCATGGAAGAATTAGCCCAACGGATTGACACAGCCGCCACTTGGGACGATTTAATTTTGCCAGACAGAGAACGCACTGTCTTGTCAGAAATTGTCACCCATGTGCGTCACCGGATGAAGGTCTATGAAAGTTGGGGATTTGCCGGAAAAAGTCGCCGTGGTTTGGGAATTAGCGCCCTATTTGCTGGTGCCAGTGGAACCGGGAAAACTATGGCAGCCGAGGTGATCGGAAAAGAGTTACGATTAGATGTTTATCGGATCGACCTCAGTTCAGTTATTAGTAAATATATTGGTGAAACTGAGAAGAACTTACGCCGGGTTTTTGATGCCGCAGAAGGAGGAGGATCAATCCTGTTATTCGATGAAGCTGACGCCTTATTTGGTAAGCGTTCTGAAGTCAAAGACTCCCATGATCGCCATGCCAACATTGAGGTCAGTTATCTGTTGCAGCGCATGGAATCCTATCGAGGATTGGCAATTTTAACCAGCAATATTAAAAGTGCCTTAGACCAAGCCTTTCTGCGACGGATTCGCTTTATTGCTCAATTTCCTTTCCCCAACGCGGAGCAACGCCAAGAAATTTGGAAACGGATTTTTCCTAAACAGACACCAACAGAGAAGCTGGATTATCGGAAATTGGCAAAACTGAATGTAGCAGGGGGTAATATCCGTAGTATCGCCATGAATGCGGCATTTCTAGCGGCAGATGCTGGGGAACCCGTACAAATGAAACATATTTTGCAAGCCACTAAGAGCGAATATGTGAAACTAGAGCGACCATTAACCGATGTGGAAATCAGGGGATGGGTTAAGTAAGAGGTTTAGGGATTGTAAAAATTAGTGCCATGGCACGTCTGCCAATTGTCTGTAGGGGCGGGTTTAGCCATTTCAGTTTAGTATCTACCGATAACCTTTCAACAAAACCCGCCCTTCTTTGTGGCTGGTGTGATATTTTCCCGCAAATCTAGTAATCGATGTGATTACACCGACTGGATTTCTAGTCCCCTAGTCACCTCTTCACCCATCCCCAATCACTATTCCCTAAAGTTCCGTAACAATTTGAGCGATCGCGAATTGCATAAAGGACTTGTGCAGGATAATATTAAGTATTCACAAGTTGAGTTGGGAAGACTGGTCATGGGTAGCCGACGGCGTCTTAACAAAAAAACATCCTGGGAATCGACTTCTTTACCAGTACGGAATCCTTTACAACCGCGCCCATTCGGTAAAGGTATCCAGGCGAGACGAGCAGAGTTACCAACAACCAATGTGTTGCAAACTCGTCCCTTCGGTACTCCCAAGCAGGCATCTACGCCTAAACAAGAGATGCCAGATCTCCAAGCTCAACTCAAACAGGCAGAAAGCTTTGGCTATAATGCCGCTAATATTCCCACCGTACCTTCGAGTAACGCTACACCGATTCAGGCAAAGCTGACGATTGGAGAACCGAATGATAAGTATGAGCAGGAAGCGGATCAAGTAGCGTCTCAAGTCGTTAATCAGATTAATTCGCCTCAGAGTCAGCCGTCGGTTCAGGGTAAGACAGTACAACGGGAAGCTTTACCACCAGAAGAGGAGGAAGAAACTCCCGTTAACGCCAAACTCGAATCAGGGACACTACAACGAGAAGCCTTACCAGAAGAAGAGGAAGAGGAAACTCCCGTTAGTGCCAAACTCGAATCTGACACTATCCAGCGTCAAGGTATTCCTCCAGAAGAGGAAGAGAAAAAAAAAATTAGCCCAAAGTTAATGAGGAAATCCCAATCGGGAACAGGGAGTACAAATGCCTCCGTTAACTTAGAAGAATCCATTCAACAAAAGCGGGGTCAGGGACAATCCCTCTCAGAGGATATCCGCGAACCGATGGAGCAAGCATTTGGGGCTGATTTCAGCGGGGTAAAAGTACACACTGATAGCCAATCTGACCAGCTTAATCACTCAATTCAAGCGCGTGCTTTCACAACAGGACAAGATGTTTTCTTCAAACAGGGCGAATACAACCCTGGAAGTAAGGATGGACAGGAATTACTTGCCCATGAGTTAACTCATGTTGTTCAGCAGACAGGTACTGTTCAGCGCGATGATGATCCGGCAAAAAAAGACCAAAAAAAGTCTAAGAGTACCATTGAGGAACTCAGAGACGCATTGGGCGGTTGGGGTGCAGATTCAGCCCAGATTTTGCAGTTGCTAGGTAAAGCGTCTGCCTCTGAGAAGAAGCAGATATTAACTGACTCTAAACTGATGGGTCAACTCCAAAGTAAACTGAGTCGCCGTGAGATGATTCAAGCCCTCAATGCTCTGGAGGCTCCCCTTAAACAAAAGCTGAATGCAGCAATGAAGGGTTGGGGTTGTGATGCTCAGGTGATTAAGGATCTGACAGCCAGTGCCAAAGACACAGAGAAGAAAGCCGTTTTAGCTGACACAGCGCTGGTTGCTCGACTCTCAAGCGAGTTGAGTCGAGCCGATATGTTGACGGTTTTAGGCAACCTCAATGCGCCTGTGAAAGACAAACTAAATGCGGCGATGGATGGTTGGGGAGTCGATGCTGAGGCGATTAAGGCTCTGACCAAAGGGGCATCAGATGCAGAAAAGCAGGCAGTTTTGAATGACGCGGCACTGGGATCGAGGCTTTCGAGTGAGTTGAGTCGAGCCGATATGTTGACAGTTTTAGGCAACCTCAATGCGCCTGTGAAAGACAAACTAAATGCGGTGATGGATGGTTGGGGAGTCGATGCTGAGGCGATTAAGGCTCTGACCAAAGGGGCATCAGATGCACAAAAGCAGGCAGTTTTGAATGACGCGGCACTGGGATCGAGGCTTTCGAGTGAGTTGAGTCGAGCCGATATGTTGACAGTTTTAGGCAACCTCAATGCGCCTGTGAAAGACAAACTAAATGCGGCGATGGATGGTTGGGGGACAGATGAGCAGGCTATCCGTGAACTTATGGTGAACGCGACAGGGGCTGAGCGGAATAAAGCGTTAAGTGATACGGTGCTAGTGTCCAGACTTGCATCTGAACTTTCTCTGTCTGAGATGATGAGCATTCTTGCGGATGCAGGCGTTCCCTTTAAAACCCGATTTGAACTGGCGCTCAACCCTTGGTCAGCAGGACTTAGCCAACTTCAACCTCTGGTGGAAAATGCCACTGACGCTGAACGCCAAACCGTTTGGTCAGATGCTGCACTTATGAGCCAAGCTAATACAGCTCTGGGCGAACAAGATTACCTCACCTTAGTGACTACCTTGGGCATGTTCCAGCCGGGAACCACCGCAGAAGATGGGAAGAGTCATACCTCGGCGGGTGATGCAGATACTTATATCCAAACCCACATTGCCACTTATGTGGCTGAAGCGGTCAAGAATGGTCGGCAAATTGCTGGACTCGTAGCCGTAGTGGATAATGCCGATTGGGATCGAGCCGGGATTGCCCATTATGGAGCCTCAACTTGGAATGGAGGCAAGAAAACTCAAATTAATGGCTTTGTGGATAGTCAAGGTCGAGTCTGGATTCACAAGGATCGAGGAAATGCGGGTACGATGATTCACGAGGCAGTTCACAAATATTCTGATAATGGGTTAATTGGGATTAGTCAACCTCTGAATGAAGGGGTGACAGAATATTTCACCCGTAAAGTTTGTGCGGCGGTTACGCCTCCAATTACCGGACGTCTCAACTACCAAAATAACTACGACTGCGTAGTCGTCTTGGTGAGTCTGGTCACAGAATCTACCATAGCCAGTGCCTATTTTGACGGCAAGACAGATGAGTTAAAGAACGCTTTCATCAAAGCCAAGAGCGAAACAGACTGGGATGACTTCATTCATGAAACTAAGCAAAATCGGTGGGCAAATGCAACTAGATCATGTACCCCATAAACGCCTATTCGTTTCAGTTCTGGTAGGCATGGTCATCGTGAGTGTAGGTACAGCTTGCAATGAAACGGCAAGTAGTACTCCTAAAGCTGACTCGGAAATAGAAAATCAATCATTTGATTCTCCGAGAAAACAGTCTAATGCCCAATCCCAAGACATGAAAAGGAGAAATTCCATGACAACAGAAATGCTGGGGCAAGAACTGCAAAGAGCGCGTGTGCTGCTGAGTCAGGCAAATGAACCACTCCAGGAAGTAGACCCAGAACTCCCACCTGAAAATATCGGTGCTTTGGGCGGTATTGGTTTCGAGGTGAAAAACCCTGATGTTAAACTGAGTATCTATGTCTTCGAGTATCAAAACCAGCACGCTGATGCTGTAGAAAAACTGATGGCTCAAGTTCCTCAGGAGGGAACCCGAATTCTTCACGGTTCAAATGGTTCTCTACTGTTTTTTGGGCATACACGAACTGATGGTCCAGATGGTATAGACGCAAAGTTTCGCTTGGGTGGTCTAGCTTCCGCTTTTGCTGGTCAGGAATAGTAATGGATATTGAACGGCTAAGACAACTCTGTTCACTTCAGAGTCTTGAGGTTACCCAAGATATCGACGAAGTGTTACACAGACTCAGGAATCCTCTAGCTGAATATGCAGAGTTGGAGTTGCGGTCTGATCAGAAGCACGTTGATCTGATCACCTTAAGCGAAGACCCCAACGCGGTGGATGAGTTTTTGGCAATATTAAAAGACCGAGGAACCCCTGAGCCAGATTGTGCCACAATGATTGCCCTGGCTAATTTTGGAGCGGGTTATGTTGTGGGAATGAAGCTGCCAATCGCTGGGTCAGTTTCCGGAGGAGAGATGTACATTCGGGGCGCAATTCCGCTGTCGGAAGTTGAGTACTTTTTGGCACAACGGGGTGTGGGTAAAGAAGCGATCGCGCAGATTTCAGGATTAGCTCAAATCTTTGAAAAGGATTACACTCATATTCTGGCAGCCGATGCCACTTCTCCTCCCAGTTTTAGCGTATTTTTCACCACCTATCTCGTTCCTGGTGAAGAAGAACGTGACCGCGATCGCTTGCAGCAGGCGCTTGCGAAAACGGGTGTCACGGAAGATGGTATTGAAAAGTTTCTGCCTTTACATCGTTTGCTGGGTGCCTCACGACCCGAAACTCTCTACTTTTCTTGGAGGATCAAGGATGGCAAGCCGACAATTGGAGCTAAAATTGACTACGCGGGTGTTCGACTTGGGCTTGTTTCAGAGATGCTCACCAGGATCGGTGTAGCTAATCAAGCTAGACTCCCGATCAAATGGGGTACACAGCTTAATGTACGACAAGCTAATTATGCGGGTCTTGTCATTGGCTCTCACCAACTATCAGGTGTTCGTGCCTACTTTACCATTCCTAGTACAACACACTGAGGTAATGCTCAGTGGATTATGAACCGCTTTTCAAACCGAAGCCACCAATATTCTATGTTCAAGTGGCAAATGAATCGGCTTTTGCTGACTTGTATCTTCAGTTAACATCAGACTATTCACAGGCGGCGATTCGGATGGTTAGGGGCAAGAAAAGTAAAACGATGCCTGACTTTTTCAAAGAGATAGGTGTAGCCCTTCAGTTTCCCTACTACTTTGGTGAAAACTGGGATGCTCTTGACGAATGCATTACGGATCTCAGTTGGCTCGATGGGGAAGCTTATCTGTTGATGGTAAATCAGGCTAATTTGCTTTTACAAGACGCAACTCCAAAGGAGTTCCAGATCTTGATGGAAGTGTTATCGGATGCTCATCAGACATGGCTGACGCAACCTCAAATCGTCAACGAAAACGAACACCTAACGGCGTTTAATATTTTGTTGGGTTGTACGGATGAGCATCGTTCTGCCTTGACACAACGATTGACTGATTCTAGGGTAGAGTTTCAGGTGTTTCATAAGTAGGTGAACACAATAAAAGTCTGAGAAGAAGTAACTTTAGCTTGGCGATAAAACTTGACATAAACACAAAATAATGATAGATATCAATTATATCTCCAGTTAAATTTGGAGGGGGTTATGGGTATCCGACGACGAATTCGCAAAAAAAGGTCTGGGGAAGATGAGTTTATCCCAGCACCGAACTCGTTACAGACGCGCTCCTTCGGGAAGGGTATCCAAGCCAGACAAGCTAAGTTACCTGCAACGAATCTCTTGGAAACACGCCCCTTTGGTTCTCCCAAAAAGGCATCCGCTTCATCCAAGGAAACCGCAGATATCCAGACGCAACTGAAACAGGCGGAACGTTTTGGGTATAACGCAGCAAATATTCCTGTGTTTCCACCCAAGAAATCGAAAAAGAAACCGAAAAAATCAAAAGGGAAAGCGTCTCATCCGGCTCAAATTGTCATCCATAACCATCCCGGTGGAACGCCTCTGAATCAAGGAGACATCCTATCCGCGATCGCAAAAGACACCAAAGAGGTACAAGCCGTGGGTCATTATGGTAAATTTAGCCTACGGCGTCAGAAAGATACCTGGCACATTACTCAAGAGCAAGTGGCGAGGGCTTATGCTCAAGGGGTTGAGCAGTGGTTGCGAGAATGTCCCAAGGAATTAACCGAACATTATCCGGCGAAAAAGGATATCCCCCAAGCGGGAGCAACGTTTAAACAAGATCAGTTTATGGCAAACTATTTTGCCTGTAAAATTTTGGCAGAGCAAAGTCGAGGTGCGGTGGTTTACGAACACCCTGATGAAAAGGAACTGATCCAAAAACGGGCAAATCTATACCGCGAGAGAATTGTTGTTCCACTTAAGCGAACTTCCCCGATCAACCCTAATTCGGTGGGTACGAGTCAGGGGAAAAAGCTGCAAGTCCCGAAACTGATGAGCGATCGCCTAGAATAGTCATTTGGTTGCGATCGCGCTTTCCTTGTGTTATATATCTTTATGCTCAATGGCGGGTTGGGTTGAATCGTTATCGGTGAGCAAGGGCGAGTTTTATTGTTCATTTATCGGTAGGGAGGGCGGGTTTTGTTGTTTATTTATCGGTGAATATTTGAATTGAATGGCTAAACCCGCCCCTACAATTTGCAATTCCTGTCTAAATCACTCTATTCTCTTCCAATTGTGAAACGTTTTCAGCAAAGCATAAAAATACTCACTATCCGAGGTTATCGCTTTTCTCGCTATCCGAAACAAATCCTGATTCTCCTGGCTACAGTGAGTCTGATTTGTACCCAAGTTGTCGCTCAAGATGTCCCCATTTATAGCCCCAGGGATATCTTTCATCCGGTTATCGCGGAAAATGGTATGGTTTCCTCTCAAGAAAGCTATGCCACAGAAGCAGGGTTGGCTGTGTTAAAAGAGGGGGGAAATGCCATTGATGCTGCCGTAACCATGGGATTTACCATGGCGGTTACTTTACCCAGTGCGGGAAATATTGGTGGCGGTGGATTTATGCTCGTCCATTTAGCCGATGAAAATAAAACCATTGCCATTGATTATCGGGAAAAAGCTCCAAAATCCGCCACTCGTACTATGTTTCTGGATGAAACAGGTGATGTTGATCCCGAAAAATCTCGCCATAGTTATTTAGCTGTTGGTGTTCCCGGAACCGTTGCTGGGTTAACTATGGCATTGGAAAAATACGGAACAATTTCTTTAGCACGGGCGTTACAACCTGGGATTGAATTAGCCGAAAATGGGTTCCCTGTTTCCGAATATGTGCATCGTTCCTTAGTTGCTGTGAAAGAACGAATGCAAGCCTATCCTGCTAGTATGGCAATCTTTTATAAACCAGGGGGAGAACCTTATCAGATTGGTGAAACTCTGGTGCAAAGAGATTTAGCGCAGAGTTTGAGATTGATTGCTAGGGAAGGATCAAAGGCATTTTACCAGGGCGCGATCGCAGAGGCGATTGTGGCAGAGATGGAAGCCAATGATGGCTTGATTTCTAAGGCGGATTTAGCCGAGTATCAACCCGTGATCCGAGAACCAATTCGCGGTACTTATCGCGGCTATGAAATTTATTCCATGCCACCGCCGAGTTCGGGGGGAATTCATCTGGTACAATTGCTGAATATTTTGGAAGCATTTCCTCTGGGAGAATTGGGACAAAATACCGCCCAAACGATTCATTTACTCACCGAAAGCATGAAACTAGCGTATGCGGATCGGTCTAAATATTTAGGGGATACTGATTTTGTGTCTGTCCCGATTTCTGGGTTAATCTCTAAATCCTATGCCGAACAGCTACGCCGCAAAATAAATTTAGATCAAGCAACGCCAAGTCAAGAAATTGCTCCGGGTAATCCCAATCCGTTTATTGAAAGTAACAATACCACTCATTATTCAGTTATGGATAATCAGGGTAATGCTGTGGCGAATACGTATACCCTAAACTTTAGTTATGGCAGTAAAATAACGGTTCCGGGGACAGGGATTCTGCTCAACAATGAAATGGATGATTTTTCCGCCAAGCCAGGAGTTCCCAATGCGTTTGGTTTAATTGGTGGAGAATTTAACGCCATTGAACCGGAAAAACGAATGCTCAGTTCCATGACACCAACGATTGTCTTAAAAGATGGGAAGCCGTTTCTGGTGACGGGAAGTCCGGGGGGAAGTCGGATTATTACGACGGTGTTACAGGTTATTTTAAATGTAATTGATCATGACATGAATATTGCTGAAGCAACGAATGCCGTTCGGGTACATCATCAATGGCTTCCGGATCAGTTGATGATTGAACCCGGATTAAATGGAGATACGATGCGTCTGTTAGAGGACAAAGGACATCAGATTACCGTCACCAATACGATGGGAAGTACCCAAAGTATTATGTTAGTTAATCAAACCTTAAACGGTGCATCTGACCCCCGACGTCCTGGTGCTTTAACCTTGGGCTATTAATAGCTAAGGATTCCCATCCATAAAAAATACCCCTTTCAGAATGTCAGGGAAATCAGTTTCCCTGTCTTGTTTCATCCAAGTGCCAATATCGTTAAGTTATCGAGTTTCAATGGTTAGCATGATTTGTTTTTATCTTGTCGTGTTGATCGAGGTAAAATGGTATTCGCCAAGGCAATACCTACCAATTAGTTGGCTCGTCGTGCAAAGCCATTCAATACTAGATTGGGCTTAAAGGGAGCAAACTTTTTCATATCCCATTCTACACCAGAAACAGAATGCCATTGATAGTGCTTAAACGCATACAAACAGAACAGTTTTATAATAGCAATCGATAAGGATCTGCCCGGACAGTTGCGTTCCTGATTCGAGCCATTCCAGGATAAAAGATCGCTATAATCTCGTGTAGTTTTAAATGTATCTGGCTCTTCATATTTATCAGGATCGCGATTCGCCGTAAATAGGGAAGCGACGAGACGAGTTCCCTTTTGGAATGGACATCGCTGACCGCCAATTTCTACTTCCATCGGTTCGGTAGACATTTGATTGAGAAAGCGAACGGGTGGATAAAGACGTGCTGTTTCAAAAATTACCTTTTCAGTTAATTCGAGTTGGGCTAAGGTTTGGGCATTTGGGGGAGTTTGACCATCCCAAACAGTATCGATTTCAGCACCAACATTGGCTCTCAAGGCTTCATCTTGACATAAAACACCGAACACAGAGGCAAGGAGATCACTGGTTCCAGCAGTTCCGGCAACGTGGATCATATCAAACAGATTGTTGGCAACCTGTTGTTCATTTAACTGATGCGTTGCCCCGAACCTTAGATAATCTTGATACTGGGGAGATTTTTTGTAAGTGTCTACTAATCGTTGGCGATGCTGAATGTGCGATCGCGTCTTATTTCTCAACAGTGTGTTATGAATAAGATTGGGAACAGTCGCTAATCCCAACCCGCCAATATAGCCAGCTGAACCAGCAATTTCTTCCTCAGATAATTTGAGGTTAAGAATCAGTTCGTGTAATAGAGCAACAATCATTTTGGGCAGGTCAGTTTTAACATCGATTTTTCCCTGCTTTGTCGCCGTTGCTAGTCCTGTATCGACTAGCTGTGCCAGTGTCTCTGTCGTTTCTTCGGCTTCTGGTAAAGCGTGAAAAAATAACGCTCGAATTCCGGCATGTTCATCACCATTGGTTCCTAAACATAAGGGATGACCGAGAAAATAACTGCGA
Source organism: Coleofasciculus sp. E1-EBD-02 (assembly GCF_040218245.1). Lineage (NCBI taxonomy): Bacteria > Bacillati > Cyanobacteriota > Cyanophyceae > Coleofasciculales > Coleofasciculaceae > Coleofasciculus > Coleofasciculus sp. E1-EBD-02. The sequence continues at coordinate 15,553 of NZ_JAVJQN010000036.1, forward strand.
GCATTGATTTTTAAGGGTCCCAAATAATTATCCCGTTGCTGAGGTGTGGTTTCAACCAGTCTTTTGGCGTCAGCGTAGGAGGTATGGATGATTCCCTGATCCAAACCCAGAAATTTATCGGAGATCCGTTCCTTCCGCACATACAAATAATCTCGCCATTGCTTAGTCAGTACCGGAAGGTCTAAAAAATAAGCCCTTAAACGAATGACTTTGCTAATGGGATTGTTCTGACCAATTTTTGCCAAGAGGCGCGAGAACTTGAGTTGACGCTCATGGACTTCGAGTATTTTTTGGTGTTCCATCCTAATTCTTCGGGGTTTTGCTTGCTGGAAAGGGTTAATTTATAACTTTATCATCATACGTATTGAACTTTATGGCATTCAGCTCAACTTTGGCAAAAACGCTCAACATTTCTTAATCAAATGACATCGATACTAACCAACTTGAATGATGAATAAAAATAGTATACAGTATAAATCTGTCCCCAAATGGAGCCATTTGAGCCTGTTTAAATGAGTCGTGAACACAAATAGGGCTGAAAGTATTGCCCAGTAAGGATCGCTATTTCACAACTGATTTAGACTCATGATTCTTGAATTTTTTCTGGTTCCCGCCTTGACAAACCTATTGCCATTTGCTACTAAAGCCGACTGTTGGTTATAGCACTACGCACTAAGGTTAGGACAGAAAAGAAAAATTCAAATCGCTCAATCCCTTGTAAGGCAAGCTTTTGTCTTCACTATTGCCTATTGCCTATTGCCTATTGCCTATTGCCTATTCCCTGTTCCCTGGCGCGTAGCGCTATATTTGCCAATTGCTGATGGGTCAAGGAATCGTTGCCCTGATTCGGCTTCAGCCTTTAGGCTATCTCATGAATGATTAGGGATTCCGGCATCATCCTGGACAAGACACCAATAAACCCGTAACCTTTCTTTTGACAAAAGGATATCCACATGACCAAGACGCAAACGATTGTTCAAGAACTATTACAAGTTTTAAAACTCAGGCTAATTAACAAGTCTAGCGTTCAGCAAAAACTCAAGAAAAAAGCGGCAAAACAACGATCGCAGTTAAGCAAAGTTGTCGGTCAGCTCGTCTTCAGTGACACCCAAAACCCCTTACATAATATAGAAGTGGAGTTGTGGGATCGAGACATTGGTACACCGGAAGAGTATCTAGGTAAAAGTGTCACGGATCGCAATGGGTATTTTGAGATTTACTATGATCCAGACCAAGCGGGGTTTAAGGACAAGCCTGATTTAGAATTGAGAGTCATTGAAATTCGCAGCAGCTTCGATACCAACAATGAATTGGTGCTTGCCAAACGTCTCGCCTACACGATTAAAGGACCCGATAATGTCACGCAAAAAGAGTATGACTTTGGCACTTGCACCGTTCCCTACTGGCTTTACAACCCCACCAATTCCTTCCCCCGCATTCTGTTTACCGAGTTAGAGGGAACACCGGACGAAGATGCGATTGGTCGCAAACTACAAGGTTATGAAGCCGCGAATCGTTTAACCCCGATTAAAGCCAAGCATGTTATCGAAAATACGCTCAATCCGAATCAACTCTCTCTCCAGGAAATTCAAGGAGATTATCCGCCCAATTCCACGATTGAGCTAGAGCGAAAAAATCCGGGATATACCCGAAGTGATGAATTTTTTGGGCTACGGGTTCTCAATGGGATGAATCCCTGCTTACCGAAAAAAAATAAGCACAAGCCGAATGAGTACAAGGTTACGTTTAACTGGGATGCTTACGAAAAAGATCAGATTCATGACCTGCACAACGTTGATGCCACGTTTGAGGTAAAAGATGGCAAATTCTTACCCACATCGATTACCATTCAAAGCCGATATCCTGATTCCTACGCTCCTTTTTCTCCCCTGAAAGAACCGATCACCTATACGCCCAATGACGGCGACAAATGGTTGCAGGCAAAGCGAATTTTCCGCACCAACACGTTCTTCGCGGCTGAACTGATTGAACATTATATTAAAGCTCATTTACAGATGGAGCAATATACAGTTGCAGCGTTCCGGAACTTGAGAAAAAATCCCCTCCGTCTGATGTTAATTCCTCACCTCAAGAGCTTGATTAATATTAATCGGCGGGCGGATACGGTATTAGTAGATCCAAATGAGGGCTATGTTGTCACGGCTGGTCCCTTGACGCCAGAGAGTGTGGTGCAGATTTGTCATGAGAGCATGTCGCAGTTGGATTGGAAAGGGTGGCAACCGCGTCAGCCTTTATGTGAAACTCATACCTATGCCAAGATAGCCAATCTCTATTGGCAGCTTTTGACGGAATATATTGAGGTCTTTTTCCAGAATTATCAGGATGAGATTGAACGCGAATGGATTGAAATTCATCGGTTATCGGATGACTTGGTTAACCATAGTGTGGCGTATGAACCCGGAAAAGACGGTGGTGGCGATGATGGGTATGAATGGTATGATACGAATGAACTGACTCAACCGAATAATTCCCGCCGCACCATCAATGGCAGTCTGAAAGTGGTAAGTCCGATTACGCTATCGGATAAACCCGATGCCAATGATATGGAATACTTAAAACAGTTCTGTCGGTTTGCGATTTTCCACGTAACCTTGTGGCATTCCTGGGTGAATGATTCCCAAACAGATGCTGGAGGGGAAGTTTTGTATAGTTCTCTCGGACTGCGGAATGGTAGTTTTGGGAATGAGGATGATCCGACAATTGCTCCAGATTCAGGAGAAGCAACGCAACTTCTCTATTTGGTGAATGTGTTAACGGCGATTAAGTATGGATATATCATCAAGAATGAAGATGGAGATATTCCCGCCGAATTTCGCACAATTCTGTCAAATCACAAGCAAGATTTTGCCCAACTGGATTTTGATGTGAATAACATTAGAGCGCTGATCAATATTTGATTTGATGGATAGTGTATCCCATCCGTAGGGGCGCAAGGCATTGCGCCCTTTATTTAATGGCATCCTTGACCCCAGCCAATTTCAAAATTATGCCCAGCATTAATATCGGTGGGTTACGGTGGATAGTTCATTGAATGGTTGTCGCCTCAATTCAAGTCCCACCTAACCCACCCTACTCTTTGAGGTATGGCGTATTTTCAGCCAGGATTTAGTTACCTAATGTTACGCAGGCAAACAACTGAGTCCCAGGTCATGTACGGTTATAGATGAACCCCTACTCAGTTGGTGTTCGGCAATGCCTTCCCCAATTTCTCCTCTATCCCAGCCCGAACCGGAAAACAACTGTGCTGATTGTCTGTACATGACATTGGCAGGGATTCCGGTGCAACCCGTGGAACATCCTGACTATCTGGAATTTCTGCAACCGTTTCCAACGCCACAAATTGACCTGTACTTAACCCTTAAGTTTAGCCAGCAGTGGGAGTCTTTACCTCAAGGACGAATTCAGTTTGGACTCAAAGGGGGAGCATTGCGGCTGAGGGTAGAGGGGGGTGAGATTCCTTATGAGTCCCGGATTATGGGTTCTATGGAATTGGGTGTACCAACGGTGGAGACGGATTCTCCAGCCAATCGTCCTATCCGCGATCGCACCTCACCCGAATTCGATCTGCCCACCCTTGATCTACAGGGAAATGGAGCAACCGGACAACCGTCACTAAACGGGGAACCTAACCATTATTCCATTTGTCACATTACTACAAAAGTAACCGAAGAAAACCCCGCCTGGATTTTTGAAGAAGAACGGGGACAGCCTGTCTTAAATGGCTGGCTCAATCAGGTCAAACTCGGCACATTGAGTGTCTCTGCCCTTCCTTGTCGCGTGGACGCCACATTTGAAGTATCGCGGCGAGATATTTGTTTGACCCATGTTGACCGATTGTGGAGTCCGGATATTAGTCGCAATAAACGGGCGGTGCTGGACAGGCTGATTATTCAGCAGTTGCTGGAACGTAAGTTTAAGCCCTATCTCAGTCGAGTTGAGTTGCACTATGATGGATGAACGTTTTTTTACCCAACTCCAAGTCCTAATTCAGAAGGTTGTCGCGGCAGAAACGGACAATTTAGCTCAACTGGCGGCAATGGTGGGTCTGAATTTGGCACGAGATTTCGCCGAGTCTAATCTCAGAGATACTAATCTCAAAGGTGCTAACTTGGTGAAAGCCAATCTTAGAGGTGCTGATTTGCATGGCGCTAACCTGATGAAGGCAAGGCTGTGCGGGGCTGATTTGCGCGGGGCTGATTTGATTCAGGCTAATCTGTGTGGGGCGGATTTGAGACAGGCGAATCTGCGCGGTGCGGTGCTGTGGAATGCGGATCTGACTCAGGCAAACTTAGAGGGGGCGAACCTCACCGATGCCAATTTAGAGGGGACAACCTTAAACTACGCCAATCTGAAAATGGTTGATTTGAGAGGCGCTCATCTCTACCAGGCTTATCTCTATGCCGCTAACGTGAGTGAAGCGAAACTTAGAGGGGCAAATCTGGGAAAAACTGACCTGAGAGAGGCAAACCTGAAGCAGGCTTCAATTATTCGTGCCTATTTGGGACAGGCTAATCTGCAAGGTGCGGATCTCGACGGCGCGAATCTGAGTGAATCGGATATGAGTCAAGCGAAACTAAACCGTGCCAAATTGCGGAATACTCAGCTACGGAATGCTGATTTCAGCCTTAGCGATTTGAGTCAGGCGACGCTGATTCGTGCCAATGCGAGCCATGCTCACCTGATTCGCGCCAACCTGCGAGGGGCTGATTTGATTCGCACGAACCTGACAGGTGCTGATTTACAGGGAGCGGATTTGAGTTTGGCGGATTTGAGTCTGGCTAACCTGTATTTAGCCAACTTAGGCAATACTAACTTAATTCGCGCTAATCTCAGCATTGCTGAACTCGGCGGCGCGAATCTGAGTCGAGCCAATTTGAATCAGGCGGATTTGAGAGGGGCAAATGTGGAAAATGCTGAGTTTGCTAGCAATCCGGGATTGTCTGAGGAGATGAAGCGGGTGTTGAAACGGCGCGGTGCTATCTTGGCAGAGGTGAAGCGCGATCGCGTGGGAGTGTTGGCGTCTCGGTAATTGGATGCGATCGCTCTTTTTCCCAGGTTGTGCGATCGCGAAATTACTGGGAAGTCTCCATTGTCCCTACTGTTCTAGAGGGTCTATAGGAGCGCACATTTTCCCATGGTAAAAAAGTACCTCAAACAACAAAAAAAGTCAATGACTACGGGATTTAAATTATCGAGGCAATACAGTCCGGATATAATCCTATCCGGTTGAACCTTCATCGGTGGATCTGTTGTCACATAACTAAACCTTTTCGATTTATCCGTTGAGTTTTAAATTTATCAAGATAATCGGATTTAGGGCTGAAGCTGGACGGTTTTGGAAAAGCTTGACTTTACGTTGGTTTTGGTTGTAGTATAAAAAAAATGAATCCTGTATTGTGTTGTTATTATAGGCGTTTTAAGGATAAAACGCCTCAACGCCTTAAGATTACGTCTATTTTTCTAGCTAAAGTCGAAAATCATTAAATACTACAAACGTACTTAATGACCCAATTTACTGAACTCGCTCTGGGGCTAATTTGACAAAAAAACGGCTTCATGCATATAAGATTCCTGGATGGGTGTTCTAGGGATATGAAACGGGTGTGGAAACGTTGAGGAGCAATCTTGGCACAGGTGATTGGCGATCGCGTGGCGGTGTTGGCTAAGATAATCTCTTTCATTCTTACCCTTTTCTCCGGTCATCTTTTATAATTCTGGGGAATGAGTAAACAAGGATTATGGACGCTAGGTAAAACCTTATGGGCGAAAGTCATAGGGCAAAAATTTGTTCGTGATGTTGGCGTACTGACGATTGCCAACTTATTAGGAGCGCCTCTAAGTTTTCTTCAGGGTATCTTAGTCGCGCGTTGGCTCGGACCAGAACTCTACGGCATTGCTGCATTGGTAATGAGCTATCCCGCTTTGGTCTACACGTTTTTTGATGCCCGTTCGGCTGAGGCATCAGTTAAATACCTTAGTGAGTTTCATGCCGCAGGTGATCGCGAATCGGCACTGGCAATGTGCCAACTGGGATATATCATCGATTTAGCGATCGCGACGTTAGCGTTTTTGCTGGTGTTAGTTACGGCGAGTTGGGCAGCACAAGCGGTGGCTCATCAACCTGAATCAGCAGGACTGATTGTCGTTTATGCTGCTGCCTTTATCCCCCAAGCCTTAGTGGGAACATCCCAAGCCGTGATCACGACGCTGGGAAAATTTCCTTTGCGGGCAGGAATTGACAGTCTGATCAAAATTCTACGAGTCCTATTGGTGTTAGGTCTGGTTTTGGCAAATTGGCAGGTAGCCGGGGTTATTTGGGGGAGTGCGATCGCCACAGGAGTAACCGGACTGTTGTACGGGATCATGGGCTGGCGGCTAATCTACCACCATTGGGGGGCGTTCCCACTGCAAGGAAAATGGCAAAACCTCAAAGGCAGGCGTCGAGAAATTTTTCACTTTCTCTTCTACAATGAACTGAATGCCTTATTAGGCATGATTCCCAAACAACTCGATGTATTACTTTTGGGGTATTTTCGCAATCCCACAGAAGTTGGATACTACAAATTAGCCAAGAGTCTATCTAGCCTGGTGAACTATCTGGTAAAACCGTTGCAATCCGTAACCTATCCTGAATTAGCCAGACTTTGGAGTTTAGGGGACAGACAGGCTCTGATCCAAAGAGTCCAGCGTTTGGCTCTCCGAGTTGGCATCCCGCTAGCCGTTATTGTAATAGCTAGTACCTGCTTAATTCCATTGGTTTTACCATCCATACTAGGGGCGGCGTACTTACCAGCCGTTAGCGCCACCCAACTGTTCTTCATTGGCTCGGCGATATGGTTAGCATTTTTTTGGCTCAGACCCCTGTTTTTGGCGATGGGAAAAATGCGGTTTTGGGTGAGTAATTCAGCGGTGGTTGTAACGCTGACAGTATTGGGTTTTGCGGTAGCCATCCCCACCTGGGGATATATCGGCTTAGCATGGGTGTGGCTGATTGTCGGGGGTTTGGGCGGTCACCTGTTGGCAACTGCCTATTTCCTTCACACTTGGAAAATGACGAATAGATATTCTGAGGAACCCAAATGAGTACCCAAGTCAAGCAATTTTACGAAACGTATCATGATCAGATTACGGATAAGCGATTCAATTCTCCCTATTGGCTGCGTCGCTATGCTCACCGCCAGATCCACGCTCAGTTTTTACCCTATCTGCAAGCTGGACAACGAGTGCTAGACGCGGGATGTGGAGAAGGAGTGCTGAGTTGTCTAGCGGCGCAGCAGAATGTGGACGTTGTGGGAATTGATATCTCCCATCCGAATATTGAGGCGGCTTGTCGTCTGGCAAAAATGTGGAATGTGACTGTAGAATTTCTACAAGCTGACGCTGAGCATCTACCGTTTCCAGATAATAGCTTTGATGTGGTACTGAGTTCCCATGTACTGGAACATCTACCCAATTTGCATCAGGGATTGCGTGAGCTGTACCGTGTAACTCGAAATTTAGCATTAATTGCCATGCCAACGTGCTTTAATCCAGCCTGTTGGGTCTTACTGGGAGGTGATAATTATTGGAAACTAGGACGACGCACACCCCTTGCTTTACCTGTCGGTCTACTCAAAACTGTAGCTGCATGGATCAGTGGTCAAGAAGGTCCCAATCAAGGCTATGCTGGAAACAAGGAACTGCCACATATTTGGCGATTTCCCTGGGTAATGCGTCAACAGATTAAACGTGCAGGTTTCCAAATTGAAACCTTTGAAGCCGGACCTTTAATGGCTCCCTATTTAGCCCAGTATATCCCCCACCTACAAGGACTACAAGTGAGTCTGGATCGGTATCGCGATCGCCCCTTATTGTGTAACTTTGGTTATGGCAGTATGGCAGTATGCAGGAAGCCAGGAAGCCATTAGCACCATGATACTATTCTTTTACTCATCCAAGGCTGAAAAAGCGTAATGAAAGTGGCTTTTATCACGACTAATTTATCTCAGGATAACGGTTGGGGACGTTATTCCTATGAGATTATTAAGCGAATGCCTCAGCATGGAGTTGAGCCTGTCGTCTTAATTATGTCATCGGCTCATTGTCCGGATTTAGAAAAAATTCAAATTCATCCCTTTCTATTATCTTTTGCGGATGGGATTTTGAAACCAATAAATTTAGCTATAGACTTTTTTACAGCTAGAAAGCTAGTCAAAGACTGTTCTATTATTCATTGCCTAGCTGAACCTTTTATTCCGTTAGCTTATCTATTGGCTAAAAATGGAAAATCGTTAATTATCAATGCGGTGGGAACCTATTCAGTTGCTTTGCTGAAAAAGAGATGGGACAATTTTTATCAGCAGGCATATCTTTCGGCTACTTTTATTTTGGCTATTAGTCGATATACGGCGATGCGATTGACTAATACAGTACCGCAGATTGCAGACAAGATCAGGGTAATACCACTCGGCGTTAGCGTCAATAATCAAAATGATCAACCACCTTCTAGTCAATTTCGCGAAAATGCTTTTCTAATGGTTGGACATGTCAAACCGAGAAAAGGAACACTACAGGCTGTTAAAGCAATGGCAAAAGTTGTCCAGAAGTTTCCAGATGCAAAACTTTTTATTGTTGGTCCTATTTCAGATGCTCAATATGTTCAACAGGTAAAAGTGAATGTGTCGAAAAATAAACTTGAAGATAATATTATTTGGCTGGGAAAAATATCACAAAAAGAATTGAACTCCTATTACAATCGTGTACGGGGTTTAGTTATGCCATCTATAAATATAGGCGATAGTTTTGAAGGCTTTGGTCTCGTTCACTTAGAAGCGAATGCCTTTGGAGTTCCAGCTATCGGTTCATTAGATTGTGGGAATGAAGATGCTATTCGAGATGGTTACAGTGGCTTTTTAGTCGAACAAGAAAATATTCAGTCGTTGTATGAGGCAATGATTAAATTACTAAGTTCTGAATTTAATTGGGATTTTATGTCACAAAAGTCCCTGGATTTTGCTCGAAGTAAAACCTGGAAAAAAGTAATTAAATCATATAGTTTGACCTACAAATTAACTCAAACTATTATTAAGGATAGTAAAAAGTTTTGTTGATCGAGCATTCTATGTTGTTAATAACAATAAACTTTTGTTTTTGTTTGTCCACAGAATATCTTTATTAGTGCTTTAATTTATTGAACAGGATAAGATTTTTTCAATTAAATTAGATTAAAATATCAACAATTTTGCTTTATGAAAAACAATGTAGATGTATTTCTAAAAAAAGCTTCTAAGGTTTTTTCTCGTAAAGGCATTTATCCTTTTCTCAAACAAGAGTTTTCTGAAATTAAACCTGGTGCTAACGTCTTTCTTATTGGTGCAGGTGGCTCGATCAATGAGCTTTTACGCCAATATGCAAAGCAGGCAAATTTTAGAGTCACATCTTTTGATATAGATCAAACCAAATCACCGGATATTTTAGGAGATATATGTACTTATAAATTTAGTCAATATGAATTTTTTGATTATGTAGTAGTTAGTGAAGTACTTGAACATATCCATTCCCCTCATTTAGCAATCAGCCAAATCTATATGACAACAGGTTATCTAGTAACAGCAATGAAATAACTTAAATCACCGAAATGTTAAATTGAATTAATATTAACATAAATATGAAAATCATTTATATATCAAATTCAATAATACCTTCCCGCACTGCTAACAGTATTCAGGTAATGAAAATGTGTCAGGCTTTTGCAGACAACGGTAATGAAGTGTTACTGCTTTATCCAAGTCACATCATCAGCGAATCCGACATAACTAATATTTATAAATACTATGGTGTAAGGGAGTGTTTTCAGTCTCTAAAATTACCCTGTGTAAGAAGTAAATTTGGATTATATTTATATGAAATTTTAGCTGCCGTAAAAGCAAAAAAAATGCTACCTCAATTAGTTTATACTCGTTCATTACGTAGTTGTTTTTTTTGCGGTTTAATCGGCTTGAATTCTATTTATGAAGCGCATAAACTTATCTATAGAAAAATAAATTCATGTTTTTTGTTGAAAACAGTAAAATCAAAATACTTTAAAAATTTAATTGTAATTTCTGATGCCCTAAAACATGACTTTCAAGGTCAATACAATATACCAAATTACAAAATTACTACTGTTCATGATGCGGCTGATGAACCCCGACAATACGACAAGCTAAAACTTGATCAGCCGAATAGATTCAAGGTAGGGTATGTCGGTCACTTATATCCCGGTAAGGGAATGGAGTTAATTGCTGAACTATCAATAAGGTGTTCCTGGGCAGATTTTCATATTGTTGGTGGTACTAACTCTGACTTAGATTACTGGAGAGTTAAGTTAGACCATTTAAAGAATATATATTTTCATGGGTTTATTCCACCAGCAGAAACTGAAAAGTATCGTCAATCTTGTGATGTTTTGATTGCACCTTACCAGCGTCGTGTATCAGTGTTTGGAGGTGGCGGTGATGTGGCGCGATGGATGTCACCTCTGAAAATCTTTGAGTATATGGCTTCAGGTAAGGCAATCATCGCTTCAGATTTACCTGTTTTACGAGAAGTGTTAATCCATGAAGTAACAGCTATTTTGTATGAACCAGAAGATATCGAAGCTTGGGTAACTGGCTTGATAAATTTACGTGATAATGATAAAATGAGGAATTATCTCGGAAAACGAGCTAGGGAAGAATTTAAAAAAAAATATACATGGAAAGCTAGAGCAGAAAAAGTACTTCAAAGCCTAACTTGATTTACATTTATGATTAATGATTTTATATTTTTATTGTTTATTTTATTTTTAATTTCATCGGCATTATTTTTAAGATCAACAGTAGACTTTGTTGGGATTATCAGCTTGATTATTTTAGCAACGACTACTTTATTGATATCTTATAAATATCCAAAAATTAAAGTCCCGTTGCTCGTTGGATTTTTGACTCGTGGATCACTTGCATTGGCCATCGTATACTTATCGTTTCAGGGAAACAATTTTTTGGAAGACGATGGGTTTCAGCGGTTAGCGGAATTTTGGTCAAGTTCGGGTTTTCCAGGTGTTTTAGAGTATTTCCGAACCGGAGCATTTATGTATGCTTGGTTTATGGCTACTTTATATGCAATTACTGACAGCACCAGTTCTTTAATGATTCAGGCAATTAATGTATGGCTGGGAACTTTATTAATTCTTAATGTTTATCTGATTACTAAAATTGTTTGGAGTGAACGTCCTGCCATCTGGGCAGCATGGGTTTGTGCCTTATTTCCTACTTTATCACTTTATTCGGCATGGAGAGTTCGAGAAGCGCTTTTAACTTACTTATTTACACTAAGTATCTACCACTTTTTAGTCTGGCTGAAGCGGAGTAAGGCTCAATCATTTATTATCGGTTTCTCTGTCATGATTCTGGCTTCAGTGCTACATACAGCATTTTTTGCTGGAATCGTTCTTTATGCTGGCTTTCCCATCTTTTATTCTGCCAAAGCTTTTCTCAAAAAGAGGGGAGGTCGTCTTATTGGCAATACCCTGATTGCTTTAATTGCGATAGGAGGTCTGGGATTAGTGATATGGTCAGGAGTAGCATTTGGGAAAATACAGGATTTAATTCAGTCGGGGGATTTAGCTATAATAGCTCACAAACAAGAATCTAGAGCCTTAGCTGGTCGAACAGGTTATCTGCCCGATTTAGTTATTCGCTCACCCACAGATTTTTTCTGGCAAGTCCCCCTGCGACTCGTTTATTTAATTCTTACTCCTTTTCCCTGGATGGTGAGTAATACTAAAGATATTATTGGACTAATTGATGTTGGGATTTATGCAGGCTTCATTTTATTAATTATTAAAAATAGCAATCGATTAAAAGGAAGTAATGTTGCTTGGACTGTACTCATTTTCTGTTTAGGCATAGCTTGTATATTTGCTCTGGGAACGTCTAATTATGGGACAGCAATGCGTCATCGTTCTAAGGTGGCGCCTTTATTGATTGTATTAAGTGCTGGTTTTATCTCCCCAAAAGATGCAACTCAGCAGCCGTTTACCTACAATAATTTAAGTTCTTGGTCAATGACCCCAGGATTCTATGTTCAGGATCAACTCCCCTCTGTTTCTACGCCAGACAACTACAGTGGAGTTCAGGCTAATCGTCCTTCTCAACAGACAGCTTATCGGCTAGTTTTAACCCAGATTCATCAGTTGCTTACCCCTGCGGTATTTAACCAACACGCTTACTATTACTCACTAGGAGGAAAAGGACGAATTTTAACTCTGCCTCTGATGACGGCAGCCGGATTATTTTTATTATGGCGAAATGTTTATTCCGTACAGAAACTGGTTAAGTTTTTAGCCCAAAACGATTTACTCTGGTGTCGAGAATTTAGCCTATCTCAAAGAGAACGTATAAACCGAATTTTATTGATGCCTGCTGAACTATTGCAGCGTGTATTTAAAGATATATCGCCTCAGTTAATACAGCGATGCTATAAACGAAAAAAACGTCCTTTACCGCCGACAATTTCTCTGGGTCGTCAGCACTTTGAACAAATTTGGTCAGTAGATCGCTCTACCTTAGAATTATTGGGATCTAAACTCAATACTACTCAGCCTCCGTCTAATATGCAATTATCAAAAACTATCTGCACGGTGGTCGATCTGCCCACTCGAATACCCATTAAAGTATGGTTTTCTCCCACAATTAAAGTTGACGACGCCCATCTTACTCAGAAATTACTCAATCTAGTTCCAGCGAAAACCTTACTGATTCTTGATCGAGGTTTTAATCATGTCCAGGTTTTGAGTGATTTAATGGCGAAACAGATCAATTTTATTACTAGGCTTAGATCTCATAAATTATTTCAGATCGAACAAGTTTTGACTTCAACCTATCGCGTGAAAGATCAAATCATTTCTATTAAAAGTAGTCAAACGCTGACGTCTCACCTCAAACTGCGCCTAGTACAAATCCGCCATAACCAGCATTGGTATACTTTTCTCACGTCTGTATTAGACCCGACTATCTTACCCCCCTATGTTGTCGCTGATCTTCATCGACGAAGATGGCGACTGGAGAATGTGTTGCAAATCGTTCAACAGCTATTAGGATTGAATTACTTGTGGACAGGTACAATGAATGGGATACAAGTACAAATCTGGGCGAGTTGGTTGTTTTACTCAGTACTAGCGGACTTAGGAGATGCCATTGCTAATGAATTAGGGATTCCGTTTGAGCGTATTTCTCTGAAAAAAGTTTTTTGGGGGCTTAACCGCTTTAACCAAGCTTATGCCGAAGGTAAGACCATTAACCCCGTTGTGTATTTTGTGACTGATAACCATCAACATTTCAGTGTGGTTAAGCCGATGAGCCAGCCGACTCCCATTATGGATTTATCTCCTTACCCTACGAGTTTTACGAGACGACAATCTTCTTGAACGATCACATTTTTTTACCCTTTATCTTAAAATGCACCGATGAATTCATCAAACCTCAGTGTAGTCACAACCGTCTATAATGGTGAACTCTACTTCAATCGCGCTGTGCCTAGTATTTTACAGCAAACTTATACCAATTTTGAATTTATTATTGCCGATGATGGCTCAACTGACTGTACCGCCCAACAGCTTAGAGAACTCACTCAAAACGATCAACGTGTGCGTGTCCTGAGTCCTGGACGATTAGGACGCAGCCAAGCCCTTAACTATGCAATTGAACAGAGTCAAGCAGACTATATTGCTATTCAAGACTTTGATGATATCAGCTATCCTGAACGGTTACGTTTACAGGTCGAGTTTTTAGAGGCGCATCCTGATGTCGGGTTAGTCGCTTGTCACTACGTTTTAGTGGATGATAATCGCCAAGAACAGTATATCCGAATGCCCGCTACAGAACATCAGCAACTGGTTAGGACAATGGCTAAGTGTGTTCCCTTTGCTCATACCCTGGTTACCTATAGAAAAAAAGCCTGGATGCAAGCTGGAGGATATCCAGATGTAGATAGTATGGTTGATCTTCACTTATGGATTGCCTTTGTCCGTCTGGGTTGGCGACTCGCAACTATTCCTCAAGTCCTCGGTGAACATTGGGTACACCCAAACAGTTTTTGGCATCAACAGTTTAACTATATAAAACAGCAACAAAAATTAGCCCGAATCCAATGGCAGGCTATTCAAGACCTTAGTTTACCATTATGGATGGGAGTGTATCCTCTTGGTCGATACTTATATTCCTATATGCCCAAAACGCTCAAGCGATATGTTCGACGTACTTTGGCTCAATCTAAAGAAGAAGATATGGCAAAGCGATAGAGTGCTATTGACCCGATGAATCCACGAATTACTGCTGCAAAAATGCCAGAAATTATCCCTCATCTGAACTACGAACTCAAAACTTATCAGTCTCAGCGAATTCATCAGGCGATGCTTCAGGCAATATGTTCCTTAGTTCGTCTAGTTTTAGAACAAACAAATCAGCCGTCAATAAGTATCCTAGATGTAGGATGTGGACGGGGAGAACTGTTACAATATCTTGTTCAAATTCCCCAGGTTTCAGTGCAAGGGATTGATCTCGATCCTACCTGTGTTGAACTATCCCGTCAATTTGCATCTTGTCGTGTAGGTTCAGTTGAAGCATTAGATCAATATTACTCTCCGGACAGCTTCGATCTCGTCATTGCCTCTCATGTTCTAGAACACGTCCCAAACCCGACTCTCGCACTTTTACAGCTAGCTTCAGTGAGTCGAAATTGGGTATTGATTGCTCTTCCTAATCCTGTTAGACCCTCTAGACTGCTTCAATACTTAAAGGGTAAACTTCATGCCGATCATCCGACTCATTGTCAAGTTTGGGACCCTGGTCATCTTGCGAACTTTATTGAGACATTTGGTCATTTAAAAATTTATCAGTGGCAGCCCGATATTGTAACTGTCATTCCCGGACGATTATTGTCTGTGCCATTATTGCGTTTCATTCTAAAACCTTTAAGTCTGGCAGAGACGACACTGTTCACCGGGTTATTCCCTCTCTTTTCATCAAGTCTAATTGTGCTAGCAGCCAAACATCGTGATTAGGGTTAAACAACGAATTTTAATGTTGTCCACTTGTATGGGACTCGGTGGTGCAGATCAACAGATTTTGTACCTTGTTCGTACTTTACTCAAGCGGGGATACGCGATTCAGATTGTGTCGATGACACCGTTGGGTGCCATGGGCAAAGAAGCTCAATCAGAGGGTTTACCCATTCAAAGCCTTAATATGAAACGGGGTGTACCCGACCCCAAAGCAATCTTCAAACTTGCCAGAATACTGAATCAATGGCAGCCTGATATCCTCCACAGTCACATGGTACATGCTAATTTTCTGGCACGGGTGAGTCGATTGTTTTCTCATGTACCTGTGTTAGTTTGTACAACATCCAACATTAACGAGGGAGGTCGATGGCGAGAATGGGTCTATCAATTGACTGACTTTCTCTGCGACATCACCACTCAAAAAAGTCACGCTGGAGCTGAGCGATATGTGAGCATCAAAGCTGTACCAAGAACAAAACTTAGGGTGGTTCCCAACGGCATAGATATTCAAAAATTTAAACCCAATCGAGAAGCCAAGCAACGCCTACGACAGGAGTTAAGTTTAGAGGGGAAATTTATTGGCTTAGCCGTAGGGCGATTTCGTCCACCCAAGGATTATCCGAATTTACTCCAAGCCTTTAGCCGAATCAAAGCAACTTCTATCAATACAGTGTTAACTCTTGTTGGCGAGGGAAGTCTTAAGCCAGAGATGAAAGCCTTAGCTAAAACTCTTGGCATTCATGAGCAAGTCAAATTTTTGGAACCGAGACGAGATATTCCTGATTTAATGAATATTGCCGATTTCTATATCATGTCTTCGGCGTGGGAAGGAATGCCAATGGTACTTTTAGAAGCGGCATCGGTTGGACTACCAATTGTGGCGACTGATGTAGGTGGTAATCGGGAAATTGTATTGGATGGAAAAAATGGTTTCTTGGTTACCCCTCGCCATCCAGACGCTTTAGCGCAAGCGCTGGAACGGATGATGAATTTATCTCCACAAGAGCGTCAACAAATGGGGCAGTTTAGTCGAAAGCATGTAGAGCTTAATTACAGTATTGAGCGAGTTGTAGATAGGTGGGAAGCACTCTACCAGCAGTTGCTAGACAAAACTAGCTCACCGGATAAAGGCGTATAGCTGTCATTGGTGTCAACTTAAGCTCAAAAAGAAAGCAATATCTTGAGACAGACGTCTCCCTAACCCTCCCCTTACCAAGGGGAGGGAATTTGAATGGCTTTGATTTCCCCCCTGTCTCTTCATAAAACCTTTATAAAATCAGTAAATTCTTGGCACAAATGTTGAAGTTTTTTTGATAATTCCGAGTTTTTCCGGATTACGATTCTCCTGAAGGGAAGCTACGATGCGGATGATAGAGCAAGCTCTACCTAATTAGGATTGAACCCTGGAAAATAATACAAATTATGAAGTCGATTCGAGTGAATCAGTTGATTACACTTAATATTTATTTACTTAGTGTGTTGACGATTGTCTTGCCTCAGACTGCCTACGCAACTAATCTTGTGCTTAACAGTGACTTTAGTGCTGGCAACACCGGATTCTCTAGTGACTATACGTATAGTCCGCACAATCTGCATCCCCCTGCTGTTTATACCGTCGGCACCAATCCAAAGGCTGTACATAGCCGCTGGACATCCTTTGGGGATCATACGACAGGCAGCGGCAATATGATGATTATTAACGGCAGCACTACTGTTGGTAAAATAGTCTGGCAGCAAACTCTCCCGGTTACACGCAACACGCAATATAACTTGGCGACATGGATTACCTCCATGTTCCCTAACTCGTTTGCTCAGTTACAATTTGCCATCAACTCAACGACAATAGACTCCCTATTTACGCCATCTGACATTCCTGGAGTTTGGGAACCGTTCAGTACGACTTGGAACTCGGCATCCAACAGTTGTGTGACAGTATCAATTGTGAACCAGAATGCCACTTTTGATGGCAACGATTTCGCACTTGATGATATTTCATTTGAAGCGGTTTCGACAGCCACCCCCATACCTGAACCAGCGTCAGGGCTGAGTTTATTAGCATTTGGTAGTTTAGGCATTGGTTCTCGGCTTACTCGTAAAAAGAAGCGGTAAGCTCTTATCCAATGATTATTGGGGGTTCTATCACCTGCTCTCGAACACTCTATGAGTCAACTATCCTCCTTTAGATAGAGTTCTTTTTACAAACCCTTATGCCACATTTCGATCATTGAGTCGCAAGACTTGATTAGCCGTCACCCAATCCAAAATACTGCTGCCTGATAGAGGCAAGCGCTATATACATCACCCAGATAGTTGTATTTCTTCCAGACTCTTCACCAAACCCAGGTAAATGCTTATACTGGAAGATAACTTAGCGATGCCATTCACCTATCCATATTAGTAGGATATGTCGTGTGAAGTTCAAGCATCGCCCCAAAATTTTGCTGGTCGCTAACACGGGTTGGAATCTTTACAACTTCCGCTTACCCCTGGCTCGATTTCTCCGTCTACGAGGAATCGAGGTTGTTTTTGTTTCTCCCCCAGATACCTACGTACACCGACTGCAAGCCGAAGGATTTCGCTGGATTCCCTTGCGCCTCTGTCGGCGCAGTATCAATCCCCTGGTTGAACTCTTGACCATTGGTCATTTAACCCGGATTTACCGGCAAGAAAAGCCCTCTATTGTCCATCACTTTACGCTCAAATGTGTTCTTGTGGGAACGATCGCGGCTAAGCTGAGTGGTACAACTGGGGTGGTGAATGCGATTACGGGATTAGGCTACATTTTTAGTAGCAGTGAGTGGAAGGCTCGGATCTTGAAACTCATCTTCATTATCGTCGGTAGATGGGTATTGACGGCTCGCAGGGCAATGGTTGTGTTTCAGAATCAGGATGATCGGCAAGTTTTCACCACCCTGAAGCTGACTCATCCCTACCGAACCGTACTGATCAGAAGTTCGGGTATCGATTTACAGCGCTTTTCACCGCCGCTTCATCCGCCAGATGTTCCGCTGACGCCAGTCGTCCTGCTTGCTGCCCGCCTAATCACAGAGAAAGGTGTTATAGAATACGTAGAGGCTGCCCATATTCTCAAAGCTCGTGGCGTTCGGGCAACGTTTCAGATCGCGGGTGAGCCAGACTTGGGCAATCCTGCTTCAATTTCTCCAACCACTTTACAACACTGGCAACGGGAAGGAATCGTTGACTTGCTGGGTCATCTGGAGAACATTGAACAGTTCATTGCTCGTTCAACCCTTGTAGTGTTACCCTCCCATGGTGGGGAAGGTGTTCCTCGCATTTTACTAGAAGCGGCGGCGATGGAAAAACCCTTGGTTGCCACTGATGTCCCTGGCTGTCGAGAGGCAATTGACCCGGGTAAAAATGGCGTTTTGGTTCCGGTTAACGATGCGGTGCGGTTGGCGGATGCGATTGAGATCCTCTTAAACGACGCCAATTTGTGCCAAGCTATGGGAGTCGCTGGACGAGAAAAAGTCTTGCGAGAGTTTGACGATCGCAACGTGATTCAAAAAACAGCCAAGGTTTACCAAGCGATAGGTATACCCCTACTGCACGTTCAACAAACCTGTTGTTGAACAATTTTTCCAAGCTGTATCAATCAAACTGGAGAAGAGGGTTGACAACTCAGGGCAGCTTTTGGATAAGCAATCCGCTGGTGATTGCACTGTTGCCAAACTTTGACAAAGACTTCCGCCGTAATCAATAATTCTTCTTTGGTTAACCCCGAATCAACTAACTGGTTATCTTCCCATCGGGCTTTGAGGATTTTCTTAACCGTGATTAAAGCGGTGTCCGGGGTAACATCTTTAAGCGATCGCAGCGCCGCTTCACAGGCATCAGCTAACATGACAATTCCGGTTTCTCGCGACTGAGGAATTGGTCCATCATAGCGAAAGTCTGCTTCTTTCACCGAATCTTTCCCCTCTTCCTGAGCGCGTTGTTTGGCTTGAAAGTAAAAATAGGAAATCAGCAGTTTACCTTGGTGTTCAGGAATAAAATCCCGAATCGCTTTCGGTAACTGATGTTTGCGAGCCATGACCAACCCTTCAGAGACATGCTTTTTAATAATCTCGGCACTCTTACGGGGGTTGTTAATTTGATCATGTTTATTGGGACCGCCCATTTGATTTTCAATAAATCCCAACGGATCATGCATTTTACCAATATCGTGATACAAAGTACCTGCCCGAACCAGTTCCACATTACAGTGAAGTTCACGGGCGGCGGCTTCAGCTAAGGAGGCAACAAACAAAGTATGTTGGAATGTTCCTGGCGCTTCCGTGGCTAACCGTTTGAGCAATGAACGGTTCGGATTGGACAACTCCGCTAACCGAATTGGCGTCACCAAATCAAACAAGCGTTCTAGATAAGGAGAGAGTCCCAATGCCACAATACTCCAGGCTAACCCCGATAGCCCGTAGAGAGCCGCACCCGGTAGCACCGCGTACCAAATTGTGCCAGCACTGGCACTCATAATCAGATTCAGGACGAGATGAACGCTGCCCTGGGTCAATCCCACGATACCGCCTAACAACGCCAATTCCTCCCGCGATCGCATCCGTCCGGCAATCAACGCTCCCACTAAACCCCCGGTACCACCCGCGATTAAAAATTCCCAGCTCACCTCCATGCTAAATGTGACCAAGCCAGTCAACAGTGTCACCACAGTCGCACCCAAGCTTGACCCATAGAAACTCCCCACTAACAACCCAATCGCGGGCAGACTATTATATTGCCCCCCCAATAATGCCAAGACGGGTGTACTTACACTCAACAGCAGCACCAAAATATGGTCACGTCGCCGCAGGGGGGGATGGACTCGACGTTCGACTAACCAAAAAATACCAACTCCCCCGGTAACCAAACCGCCAAATCCAATCAGCCCGATCCAGTTAATTTCGCGACGACTCAAGCCGTAGTAATCCAGCAGGACAAAATCCGCCTGGGTAATTTCCTCGCCCGCTTCGACAATGACTTCTCCTTCTTGAGCCGTCACCATCACAGGATCTACCGATCGAGCAGCTTGTTCTGCCCGACGCTTGGTTTGTTCTGTATCTTCAATGAGATTGGGCTTTAAGTTAGAGGTCAGGAGTTCCACAGCTAAGGGTTGTGCCTCAGCCGGAATCAGCGTACTCACCTGCACCGCTACCGCATTGTCTAATAACTCCGAGGGCAATCCCGGCGGAATTCCTTGGGTCAGAATGTGGCGAGTGGCATCCTGAATTCCCTGTCGAGTTTTCTGCCAAGCGGAATCAGACAGATCGAGTACGGATGCATCGTAGGCAGGAGTTGATTCCGGAGTTACAGTTGATGACAGTTGAGCCACTGCCTTTTGGTAACCCTGACGAGCTTTACTGGCTGTCTGCATCAACTCAGAGAAGGCTGGAGTAGACGCTACTTGACGGTAACTTTGCAATTCGCTTACTGCTTGGATGAACTCCCGAGTCAACGGTTTTTTCTCTCGGTTTGGGATAACCACTCCAGGCTCAAAGGGGTTGACCGGAGCATTATCTTCGACGAAAGCAACAATAGCTTGCCATTCCCAGGCTTCACTCTGGCGCAGATACTGCTGGGTGGCGGCGGACAGCACCGAGGTTGGCACAAACGGAAACGAACCACTAATTTCTCGCCATTGGTCTATTTTGTCCAATGATTGTTGTAGGTTTTGATCAATCTCTTGGGTCAGAGATTTGTCAATCATTAAAACGGGGAACGAACCCGTCCGAGCCTCTTTGCGTTTTTCTTCTGTGGTTTTAGTATCCTCAACACTAGCATCAAAGCGAGCGCGGATGGTATAGGGAGCGTCCCTACCCACATCGAGGGTTGGTTGATTGTAAAAACGGTTTCCCATCACGCTGGTGAGAGAAACGACGGCTAAGATAAACATGACGGGTGAACGTCCTTGCCGCTTTGCTGATGGTGGTGGATTGCCTTTTGTCCCCAGGAAGGGAAGGATTTGTTTTAACGGATGACCTGACTTTTTTTGCTCAGGGGAAAGATGACCATCAGATCCAACGAATGGAAGGATGGTACGAAATTGCTCAGATTTTTGCCGCAGGTGGTTTAGCTGTTGCGTCAACGAGTGGAGCCTTTTCATAGCAGAAGAGTTGCCTTTTTAGGTGAGCGGTAGCGGTGAAACCGCGAGGCAGACAGGTGGGGATTTGCGGTCAGTTCATCGAAAATGTTTCAGTTAGTCGGCTGTAATGTTTGAGTTTAGCTCTTTTTAGCTGACAAAACATGGCTTATCCACCTATCTATAACTTATAAACGACGTTGAATGATATTTGGTGCAGCAACGGCTGCTTGTTTGTACCGACCATTGATTTGCTTTTGATCGTAAACCCCTAGCCAAACCGCTAGTAATTGGTCTGTTAATTGTCGCCTCTTTTTGAAGACCGGAATTTTTAGGGCAGCAACTCGCCAGCTTACTGGAATACCGTTGATACCGTTATAAACACCCGCTAATGCCCCTGTCAAAGCCGCCGTAATTTGGTTTTGGTAACCGCTACGAACGGCACGGATGACACAGAGACGAAAATCTTCGGGTGTATAGAGGAAACAATAAAAGGCTAAAGCGATCGCCATATCTGAGGCATCCCCCCTATTACCTAAATTTGCGGGTAGACGGCGCACCTTCCTCCTGGTGGTTTCTAAATCTGCACCTGCTTCTATCAAGGTTTGAACCTGTTGTAATCGGTAGGCTAGGATGCTTTGTTCTGTCCCCAAGCCTCTAAGGATGTGGGGAATCAGGGTTGTTCGGTTAAGGGTTTCGGTGAGAGTCAGAGCCATGGCGGTAGCGATTGCCAACATCCCAGCCGAGGCGTCAGTTTCGAGTTGCCAAATTGCTGCCGCCTGAACCAGGTGTTGCCGTAACAACTCTTGATTTTCGTGAAAAAAAAGCGCCATTGGCAGAGTTGCCACCGCTGCTTCGCTGCTTTGTGCTTTCCCTTTCAATTCTAGGAGTGAGGGTTGGGTTTGGCTACAGCGAATGATCCAATCGTCATTCAGCCTGCCTGTGTCAATTAAACTCTTGATTCCACAAGTAGCGATTTGACTCCAAGGGGAGAGTTTGGGCATACAGAGGTGGGACTGACTCGGTTGGGGTTGGCGTTTGGTGAACTGAAGCGATTTTCTGCCAACTGGATCACCGAGTCCTTGATCAAGGTGATGGCTGACCAGCTCACCGATCAAGCTACCCAGTAATGCTCCTTGAAATCGGCATAGAAGGGAATGCTGCATTAATTTGCTCTTGCCCCTGTTTTCAGGGTATGGACGAGAGCTAAGAGTCCCAAGCGATAACTTTCGGCACCAAAGCCGCTGATCTGACCGACAGCTACGGGGGCGATGAAGGAGTGATGTCGAAATGGTTCGCGCTGATAGATATTACTCAGATGTACTTCCACTACAGGCAGGGCTACGGCGGCTAAGGCATCGCGTAGGGCTACACTTGTATGGGTATAAGCACCAGCATTGATTAATATCCCATGATGCTGCGTTCTCGCTGCTTGTATGGCATCAACTAAAACACCTTCATGGTTGGACTGTAACGTCACAACTTGGCAGGATAATGAACTCGCCTCCTGTTGCAGGAGTTGGTCAATTTCTGCCAAGGTTACCGATCCATAAATACCAGGCTCTCGGAGTCCTAGAAGATTCAAGTTTGGACCATGCAGGACGAGAATACTCAAAGAACTCCGAGCTTCATTCGGCACGTTAACTAATTATCGGGAACGACGGCGTGGATTATTAACCGGAATGGGGATGAGTTCGGGTTCCGGCTGAGGTTCAGGACCCAAGAGGGTTCCAACCAGCTTGCGTGCCCATTCTTTCAGTTTTTCCAACACCTTTTCTATATAATCCATTAAACTGAATGCTCCTGTGAGACAACTTAATAGGTTTTTGACCGTCTTAACAACAGGACGGGTGCTAGAAGCCTTTCTCAGCACGACTTTGGGAACTCTTGGGTGTTTTACGCTTGGGCGCTTTGTGGGCGCTTTAGTGGAAACCCTGCCCAAGTTAAGACTATGACGCTGATATTAAACTGAGCGGTTTTCCTATTGCTATACACCGTCTGGATCGTTTTAACCCATCTGTTGCATTTCTTAACGTTCAGCATAACACAGAACCCCAAAGCCTAGCTATCCCCTAAATGGAATATGGAGTCGATCCTGCGATCGCAACGGTTTTGGCTTCTCTACCTTTAGTTATAACTCAAGTTAGATGTGAGCCTAATGGTATTGCTCCAATAATCGGCGTCGCAGTTGGTCGAGGGCATAACAGGCACTCCAATGACGAATCGAAGCCCGATCGCGATCGCGACCAAAGTTATATTTAAAACACTCAACTCGATCATCTGGCGTCGCCAAACCGATATACACCAACCCCACTGGCTTAGATTCATTCCCACCGCCGGGTCCAGCAATACCCGTAATACTCACACCCCAATCCGTCGCCAGCCGCGATCGCACACCCAATGCCATTTGCTGGGCAACCTGTTTACTCACCGCCCCCCATTTATCCAGATCTGATGACTTAACCCCCAGTAAGGATACTTTTACGTCATTGCTATAAGAAATTATCCCACCCTTAAAATAGTCAGAACTTCCCGCAACGGCTGTCAACATGCTGCCTACACCGCCTCCCGTACAGGATTCGGCTACACTCACCGTTTGATTGGCATCGATTAAAAGCTGACCCACAACCGAGGCGAGGGTATCTGTATCCACACCAAAATAGTCAGCCCCAGCAATTTGCCGCAGTTGCTTGACAACAGGTTCAATTACCTGTACAGCTTCCCCTTGAGACGGCGCACGGGCGCTAACCCGTAACCGGACTTCTCCCTGAGAGGCATAGGGGGCGACGGTGGGGTTGGTTAAGTCAA
The DNA here is from genome assembly GCF_040218245.1 of Coleofasciculus sp. E1-EBD-02. Taxonomy (NCBI): domain Bacteria; kingdom Bacillati; phylum Cyanobacteriota; class Cyanophyceae; order Coleofasciculales; family Coleofasciculaceae; genus Coleofasciculus; species Coleofasciculus sp. E1-EBD-02. Next base: position 39,531 of record NZ_JAVJQN010000036.1, read on the forward strand.
AAAACGACGCCACTTTTTCGGCTAACGCGGATTCCCCAATCCCCCAGAATCGTAAGGTTTGACTATGGATAATTTGTTGTCCCCAACCTTGACCTTTGAGATAGGGAACCGCCGTTTCTCGCCACATCCGCTGCATTTCACTGGGAACACCGGGAAAGGTAAGAATAGTTAAACCGGGGCGCGGTTGCCAGATTATACCCGGTGCGGTTCCCTTGGGGTTCGGTAAAACCTTAGCACCTTCGGGAATCAGGGCTTGCTTATGATTATTGGCAGTCATTTGGCGTCCCCGTTGAGCAAATTTGCGAGCAATATCCTCAATGATGTCAACTTGCTCAATCAGGGGAACACCAAAAAAATCCGCTAAGGTTTCCGTGGTTAAGTCATCTGGCGTCGGTCCAAGTCCACCCGTAAAAATCAGAATCGCCGAGCGATCGCAAGCCATTGCCAAGACTTGCTTTAACCGCGAGGGATTATCTCCCACAACCGTTTGATAGTAGTGGGGAATACCCAGATCTGCCAGTTCGAGGGCTAAAAACTGGGCATTCGTATTCAGAATATCCCCTAGCAGTAACTCAGTGCCAACACAAATGATTTCTGCGCTCATTGGTTTGTCCTTTGTCCTTGGTCCTTTGTCCTTTGTCCTTGGTTAACACAGGGGACAGGGAATAGAGAATAGGGAATAGGGAATAGGGAATGACGAATGACGTAGCTTGCTTCTCAAGGGTAGCGAGTATGACAAATGACGAATGACGAATGACGAATGACAAATGACGAATGACGAATGACAAATGACGAATGACCAATTTACACCAATGTAGGTACAGGAATATTGAGATGGGGATATAAGGGGAAGCGATCGCACAATTGAGCCACACGACGCCGACAATCGGCGGCGATGGTTTCATCCTCTGGATTGAGTAAGCGATCGGCAATAATATCACCAATCTCGATAAATTCAGCCACGCCCATTCCGCGTGTTGTCATCGCCGGGGAACCGAGACGTAAGCCACTGGTGACAAAGGGAGACTCTGGATCAAAGGGAACCGTATTTTTATTCGCGGTAATATTCACACCACTCACCAGTTGATCTGCTCGTTTCCCAGTCATGGAAATACAGCGTAAATCCACCAGCATTAAATGATTATCCGTCCCGCCAGAGACAATTTTCAAACCCCGTTTTTGCAGTTGACTGGCGAGGGCTTGGGCATTTTCAATCACATTCGCCGAATAGTCTTTGAAAGCGGGTTGTAAAGCTTCACCAAACGCCACAGCTTTCGCCGCGATCGCATGTTCTAATGGACCGCCCTGACTTCCTGGGAACACCGCTTTATCCAGCTTTTTGCCGATGTCAGGATCACGGGTAAGAATTAAGCCGCCTCGGGTTCCCCGCAGGGTTTTGTGCGTGGTGGTGGTGACTACATCACAATGAGGAATTGGGTTCGGATGATGACCTGTCGCCACTAACCCTGCGATGTGAGCAATATCCGCCATCAGGTAAGCGCCCACTTCATCCGCAATGCTGCGGAATTTTTCAAAGTCAATAATACGCGGATAAGCCGAATAGCCACAAATCAGCATCTGGGGGCGTTCTTTGAGGGCAAGTTCGCGCACCTGATCATAATCCAGTTGCTCGGTTTCCGGATTAACGCCGTAGTGACAAACCTTAAACCACTTCCCCGACACATTCACAGGCGAACCGTGGGTGAGGTGTCCCCCATGGGATAAATCCATCCCCATAATCGTGTCTCCCGGCTTGAGCAGCGCCAGGAATACGGCAAAATTGGCTTGAGCGCCTGAATGGGGTTGGACATTCGCATGAGCTGCACCAAAGAGCCGTTTAGCCCGGTCAATGGCAAGCTGTTCGACCTTATCGATGAATTCACAACCGCCATAGTAGCGCTTTCCGGGTAAGCCTTCAGCGTACTTATTGGTTAAGACTGATCCTTGAGCCGCCAGTACCGCCGGGGAGGTAAAGTTTTCACTAGCAATCAGTTCCAGATGGTCACGCTGGCGTTGGAGTTCTTGGCTAATTCCCTCAGCGACTTCTGGGTCAGTTTGGGCGAGAAAATCTAAGTTTGTTTGAGTCACGTCCGTCAATCCCTTACGATGCTTTGCCGTCCAGTTGGGTTCATAAACGTTTTACCACATTGCCCGTTGCCGTTGCTTTGCTCAAACTCTCACCCCTCTCCCCTGCGTTTCTCAGAGGTAAGTATCCAATGGATGAAAGTTAAGCTCTGTGTTGATAGAGAGCCTCTAGCTAAAGACATAAATTATGATGGGATCAGCGCCTGAGGGGGTGACAAGGGACTTGAGGGTACTACTGGGGGTAGGGTGTAGGGTGTAGGGAAAAATTGAACTTTACTCAGGAAGTCACCAAAATTATTTATTCGTTGGCTCGCCTGGAGAGCGCTCGCTCCTTACCCTATCTCATCTTATGGGTTTTTGTGTTTCTTCCCGATTTTCCCCACACCCCACACCCCATACCCCACACCCTGCCTACCTTTGACGCGAGCTTGTCACCCATTCAGGATCAGCACTCTAGTGGAATTGACCGGAGGCGTTCTATGTTAGTTATCCTTACCGAAGAGCAAATTCTCTCCCCGACTCAAGTTTGTCAAAGCTGTTTGCTGGCTGACAGCAAGGGTCAACCCCGTTGGCGTCGGGGTAAGCTCGGATGTGGTCATGCCATTCGTAAACTCACACCCCATCAACCGGAGCAATATGAGTGCGAAATGGGTTTCCGCATCGCTAACCTAGAATAGTTTATCATCTGGGACAATAAACTGAACTACTGTCCGAGTCGGAAATAATCCATAAATCCTGACATAAAACCCATAACAGATGACAGCGTTCATCGAAATGGGTCACCTACGTTATCCTGAAAATAGTGAGATAGCGATTTGAACCACCCGAAAAGGAGAAGCAACAATGACTTGGCGCGGCTCAACAACAGTTAAAGATCGAATTTTTGCAGCGCTGCCCTATCTGCTGCCTTTATTGTACGCACTGCCGTTTGGTGTTTTTCTACTCAGACAGTTTCCTGTCCTAAATATTATTCTTGTACCGCTCTCTCCTTTAATTTTCATTAAAAGCACAATTCCCTTTGCGGGACTGATTCTTTTCTTTGTCTTATTTTTAGCCGTTGTCAGGAATGAAAGGATTGCCCACTTTATTCGTTTTAATACGATGCAGGCAATTCTTTTAGATATTCTACTGGTTCTATGTAGTTTTGCCATGAGCATTCTCGGACGAGGATTGGGAGCGAACTTTTTTATAGAAACCCTATCCAACGTGATCTTTTTAGGTACGCTTGTGGCTTGCGGCTATGGGATAGTTCAGTCATTGCTAGGGCGCTACGCCGAAATTCCCACACTTTCGGAAGCGGTTTACGCCCAAGTTCGATGATTGGTCACTCGTCATTGGTCATTCGTCATTGGTCATTCGTCATTGGTCATTTGTCATTCGTTTATGTAAGGGTTTGAGGATTCTTGAAAAACCGTTTAACCCAGGTTAAAGAATGACGGGTGCAGAACGGGGGACAACCGTATTTTCTAAATGACCAATTCCCTCAATTTCCACACGGACGCGATCGCCGATTTGCATTGGACCAATCCCTCGTGGCGTACCGGTAAGGATTACGTCTCCCGGAAGCAGGGTCATAATCTGAGAAATATAGGAGACTAAGAAGTCCGGGGCAAATACCATTTGATCAATGGATGCCGATTGTACAGGTTCCGGCGCATCGTTTAAAAACGTCTGCAACTTCGCCCCAGCACTCACCTCCCGCACAATCCAAGGACCTAGGGGACAAAAGGTATTAAAACCCTTTGCCCTCGTCCATTGACCATCTTGTTTTTGTAAGTCGCGAGCGGTGACATCGTTGGCGATGGTGTACCCCCAAATTTTTCCTTGGGCTTGTTCGGGCGTACAGTCTACACAGAGTTCACCAATAACCAGCGCCAACTCTCCCTCATAGTCCACCCGTTTTGACTGAGGCGGAAACTGGATGTCTCGATTCGCCGCCGTTATGGTTGTCGGTGGTTTGAGAAACAACAAGGGTTCCTGGGGAACAGGTGTTCCCATTTCAACGGCGTGATCCATATAGTTTTTTCCAACGGCGACAATCTTGGATGGCGCACAGGGAGCCAACAATGTATAACTATCCGGTGCTAACTCCAGATCAGTCGGTTGACCCTGTAGCCACGGCGGTGCATCTAAAACTTGGATACTGCGGTTGAGTTGCAGCAAGCCATAGTAGGTTTGCCCTTGAGCCGTTTTAATGCGGACGTAGCGCTGCGCCATGATATTAGAGATTCCTTGGTAATTGAATGAGAGCATTCTACTGATATGGGATTTTGATTGACCCTGGCAGCTAGCTAGAATTAATACCAAAAAATAGTAAAATTGCAAGAGTGTCATCTGGGCGGATTGTCTGCCTCAAGCCTAGAAGTAGGAAAAAACCCAGATCAGGCATAGAATAGAGCAGTTAAGTCAGCTCGAATCCTTGCTTCTGTGACTGGGGTAGCCTCCCGATTAAAAGCCATGGCTATCTCGAATCAGCAAAAGAAGCCCAATTGTCCATAAGGAGAAGACCATTTGTGAGCGATAGTTACGAAATGATGTACATCCTGCGTCCCGATATGTCAGAGGAGCAGGTTAACCAAGCGGTGACCAAGTATAAAGATCTCCTGCAAGAGCAAGGCGGTGAGGAGATTGACATCCAACATCGCGGTAAGCGTCGTTTGGCTTATCCCATCGACAGACACCGTGAAGGCGTCTACATTCAAATGAACTATAAAGCGCCCCCGACTCATGTGGCTCAGATTCAGCGAGCGATGCGCTATGGAGATGAGGTGATTCGTTATCTGACCCTGAAACAGGAACTTCCCCCCGAACCCCAACCCGAACCGGTTGAGGTAGAAGCTTAGAGATCTGCGTAAAAATAAAGTACCAGTGAGGCAAGCTGAATTCATCAACTCAACCAAGCTTCCTTGGTACATTATTAAGTCGAATAGCACTCAAATAAGCATTTTGGGAACACCAAAACCCTTGAGCTATCGTAGGGTGGGCATTGCCCACCAGCCTTAAGTCTAAGATAGCGACCCAAGTACCCCCTCCAGAGGTATCCTGTGGAGGGGTTCTGAACGTATAGCAGTACCAAGGCAAATTCTACCTTAGACTGCAACTTGATATTAGTTGTTGTTTTACCCATCTGATTAGAATTGGGATGACATCAAAAGGACAAGCCGCCCATGCCAAAGACCAAAATTCTCCAAGAAGGACAATCCTATACCTTCCGATCTTATTTCCAGATGCCCTACGAGGCAGAGGATATTCTTGCCGAGTTTGATTACACCCTTCACAAGTCACGTCTATCTTTACCCCTGTCTCAAAAGCAACTTGACCAACTCCCAGCATTGCAGCAGCGGCTAGAGGACACTCTCCTATTAACCAGCTTGAGTAACGAAGCGGCGCGGCGGGAAGCTTTGGTCTTTCCTGTACTGCTGGAAGTTGCTCGGTTATGCCAGTGCCAAATTCGTATTGAATACCCTCTCACTGTGAATCATTGGCTCAAAGGTAACCTGGACTACCTTGTGCGGGGGAAGACAGGTCTGATTGTGGTTGAGGCGAAACATGATGACTTGACTAGAGGTTTTACACAGTTAGCCGTGGAACTGATAGCATTAACCCAAGTTGAAGAACAAAACATTCTCTACGGTGCTGTCACGATGGGAGATGCTTGGCGATTTGGCAAAATAGAGAGAACCGAACATCGCATCACCCAAGACATTACGTTATATCGGGTGCCCGACGACCTAGAACAACTCACCCAAATTCTCATCGGACTTTTTGATTAAATCTCTTGGTTAGAAACGGCTCGATTAGAATCTGCTGTCAATAATCAGACAACCCTTCACTAAACGGATAAGTAGGGAACCCAGTATGACGTAAAGTTTTTGATGACGACAGCTATGGGAAGCTCTTTGGTACTTGAAGGTATACCGCTCTCCCTGATGCCTTGAGTATTACCCAATAAGTCCTGAATTAGGCAACAATAGTAGGAAGAGTCATAGTAAGATTACTCTCAACTACTGATTATGCAACGAGTAGGTAGATAGAACTAAACATCTTCTAAAATTGCGATTTTCTTATTGTTCATCATTCAGATTTTATCGCGATTCTGCCCAATTCGCGATCGCTCGGTACTCGTTGTTACGATCAAGTCTTTCCCTTAAATCTCATCCTCTTGTTGCCTGACACTCCTGGACTCTCTCAGCATGACTGTAACGGATACTGTTGCCCATAAAATTTCGAGCTGGAATCGGCAAATCTATAAACGCTTGAAACTTGCTCTGAGTCTCGGACTACGGCGTCAAATTTTCGTGGCGATTTGTGATGATCTGAGTCTGCGGAATCGTCTGGCGGGTAAACTTCATGGGGAGTTGGGGACAACCTCTGCGATCGCGCCACCCAAGGGTTCAGGCTCTACTAATTTAGTCAGCCTGAACATTAATGTCAATGATCCCCATCCCTTTGCCCAAATAGCTGCCTGGTTAGCTCAAAATCGCCATTCTCCCATCGCCACATCCCCTCCCTGTTTCCAACTCCTGGGTGTTGAACGCTTAACCCGTCAATCCCCAACGGTACAGCAACTGTTTCTCCGGCGTTTACAGTCCATTGAGCGCTATTTGCCGCAGTTAGACGCCAATGTGTTACTCTGGCTACCCCGCCCTTGGTTCCATTCCATTGTCCAGTCTGTACCGGAATTTTGGCGGTGGCGTACTGGGGTATTCGAGTTTGAAGGAGAACCCACACCACTTCCCCCGGTGGGCGCGACTCAACCGGAAGCCTCTCCCACGGCGGTGATGACTCAGGAAACAGAGGAGACAGAGGAGACAGAGGCTTCGTTCCAAGAAACCTTGCAGACGGTGCTAACTCAGGAAGTGGACGAAACTCTGGATTTGCAGTTGTTCCAGAATAGTGTGGGCAACAATGGACATTTTAGCGAGGAGGTTGAACCCCTGATTGTCCCGACTAACGGGAAGTCTAATGCTAATCCGAATGGCAAAGGGAAGCTGGGGGCTGTGGACTTTGAGATGGAGGAAACACCATTACCGCCACAAAATCCGCCGACATCCCAACATCCTGCTGATACATCAACGGAAGCCCCAGATCTCCCCCAAACCGCGTCGCCTGCTGAGGCGTATTTACAACTGGGGAATCATTACCGTCATGCGATTGAACAAGGAGACACCTCAGAAGAAAATTTAGCGATCGCGATTCAGGCGTATGAGCAGGCGTTGCAATGGTTAGATGATACATCGCCCTACGTCGCGGATGTTCTTAATGATTTGGGGAATCTTTATTGGATGCTTTCCCGATGTCCCCAGGATACAGGGATGCGTCTATCTTATCTAGAACAGGGGATTCAAGCTTATCAATTGGCATTAACGAAATTAACGGCTCAAGACGCGCCCCACACCTATGCCATGATCCAAAATAATTTAGGGGCAGCTTATGGGGATTTGGCTCGCTATCAAGATGTCGCGGATAACTTAGAACTCTCGATTCGAGCCTACGAAGAAGCATTACACTATCGTAATCCAGAAAATGACCCGCTTAAATATGCCTCTACCCAAAATAACTTAGGCACGGCGTATTGGCATTTAGCACAACATCACTCTCCTGTCAATAACTTACAGGCAGCAATTGGGGCGTATGCGGAAGCCCTATGTTATTACAACAGTCGCTCGAATGCGACAAATTGGGCGATGATTCAAAATAATTTAGGCACAGCGTACTGGAATCTGGCACAGTATGAACAACCGGAAACCTGGCTGGAGTTAGCGGTGATAGCCTATAAAGATGCGTTAACCTATCGTACCCCAGAGGTGTCTCCGGCTGCCTGTGCCGCGACTCAGAATAATTTGGGTACGGCGTATTGGCATCTGGCGGATCGCTGTGTGGAAGACTCTCAGAGACGGGCAGACTATTTACGCCATTGTATCGCCGCTTATGAGGTTGCGATCGCGTTAGCCGAGGAATTGGCGCAGAATCATCCGCCGACATCGGTTAATTTTGATGTTATCGCCACTCGGAATAATTTGGGACTTGCCCATTATCAGTTTGCCACTGAACCGTCTTTGGGTGCGGGAAAAGAGGATCAATCCCACCATCTACAAACCGCCCTCCATCAGCATGTTCAAGCTTGTACGGGAGTAGCGGCGCGATCGGATGTTTACCAAACCTCTTTGGACTATATCATTAAAACGATTCGCACGTTCTACCAGGAACAAGGAATTAGTGGGCAAAATCTGGCACTTTCTAAGGTACCGGGTCAGCTTTTACCGGAAATTTTACCACGGCTGTAGAGGGGGGTGTAGGGTGCCTCACCAGGGTAGGTTTTTTAAGATTGGGGTTCAGGTGAGACAAGGAATGAAAGTAGACCAGTAGACACCGACTCTCATACTGACTTTAGCCCGGATCATAGTCAAATTTGTAAAGTTCTGCAAAGATGAATAGAATATGAAAAAAGATCGACGTAAACTGGGAACTCCCTGTGAAACTATCTTCCTTGCCCATCGTTGGTTTTGTTCTGACAGCACCCTTTTCATTGATGAATCCAGCTCCCAAAGATGTCTCTGATCCGTCTGAGTTACCAATTTCCCCCACTCCGAACAGTTTGCGTCCCATCGTCAAGCGCCAACGGGGGATATGGGGTATCTTTAGTTCCACCTTCCTAACCATTTTTCTAGCTGAGATTGGCGATAAAACCCAACTGGCAACCCTGCTGATCAGTGCAGAATCTCAATCCCCGTGGATAGTCTTTACAGGTGCCGCGATCGCACTAATTACCACCAGTTTAATCGGTGTCTTACTGGGAACCTGGTTAGCCAAGCGTTTACCGCCCAAAACCCTGGAAACCGCCGCCGGGACATTATTACTCTTCATTTCCGTTATGCTGCTGTGGGATGTGGTGCAACTCGGATGAAACAATTTGGAGTGTGTAGGGGCGGGTTTTGCCACTATCGTTTTTCTCACCCAGATGTAACTAAACCCGCCCTGACTAAATCAGAGAATTTTAAATACTATGGATTGGCAATTACTAGGATTAAGTTTCATCACCGTATTTTTAGCCGAAATTGGTGACAAAAGCCAACTGGCGGCGATCGCGCTTGGGGGTAGCCTCAAATCGCCTCGTGCGGTATTCTTGGGGGCTGTAGCCGCATTGCTATTAGCCACGTTGATTGGCGTATTAGCAGGGGGAGGCGTCGCGCAACTGTTCCCGGTGCGAATTCTCAAAGCGATCGCGGCAGTGGGTTTCGCATTAATGGCAGTTCGCTTGCTGTGGCCCGATGAGAACGACGAATGACAAAATGACAAATAAGTAGGTCGGTGTCAATAAACCCACCTATATTAAGTTCTGTCAATAATCCTCAAATCCTTACAAATGACCAATGACCAATGACAATCCCCACCGTTAACTTGAATTGTCCCCACCTACTTACCAATGGTTTCTCTTGCCCGAAAAAACTTACTTGAAGACATTCCCCGCTTTTTAGTCGCCCAAGCCGGGATTATGTTTGCGGTGAGTTTAGTTACCTTACAAACGGGTATTTTTAATGGATTTACCCAATCCACGGCTCAGTTAATTTATAATTCTAACGCAGATATTTGGGTAGCATCGGATAAATTGGTGCAAGTTGAATTAACACTACCCATTCCCTTATCCCATGTTATCTCCGCCCGTCAAGTGGAAGGCGTTGCCAAAGCCGAAGCCCTGATTTTTAGTGGCGCGTTGTGGAATCCACCGCAAGGAGAAATTACCCGCGTCAGAGTCGTAGGATTTGACCCCAATGGGCAACTATTTCAACCCATCAATCTAGTGCAAGGTGAGGTTAGTAACTTATCTGAATCCTATAAAATTATCGTGGATGCAACCAACCAAGATTCCCTGAATGTACAACAGATTGGGGATATTGCCCGCGTCAATTCCTTGCCCGCCCAAGTGGTAGGTTTCACCCAAGGGAATGCATCGATTGTGTCCAATTCCTTCATGTTTACCTCCCTAACCAGTGCGAATGCGTTCTTAACATCGGGTCAAAAGTCGGAACTATCCTGTAAATTGCCGTCAGGTGCTGAGGATTTAATTTGTACCAATACCTATTCGAGAGTATCGGAAGCCGAACTGCGGAATCAACCGCCACCGCCACCGAATCCATTAGTCGCGTCTGATTTGATTCAATATGTTTTAATTGCGGCACAACCGGATCAGGATTTGTCACAATTAAAAGAACGATTGGAAAAAGCGTTACCCAATGTCAGTACCTATACTCGCGAGGAATTTATTAAAAGGAATCAAAACTTTTGGCAACAGCGAACCGGAATTGGCTTTATCCTCGGATTGGGGGCGGTGGTTGGTGTGGTGGTTGGTGTGATTATTGTCGGTCAAATTCTTTATTCCTCTGTAGCTGACCATATTACTGAGTTTGGTACGCTTAAAGCCATTGGCGCGTCAGATTGGCGCATTTACGGCGTAATTATTGAACAGGCGATGTGGATGTCGGTTCTGGGTTATCTCCCCGCCATGATTCTCTGTTACGGCGTAGCCCTGTGGACATCCGCGACTCAGGGAATTGTGATTCTGATCACCCCCGTCTCCGCGATCGCAGTTTTGGCGATAACGGTGGGAATGTGTGTCGGTTCGGCGATTTTCGCGATTCAGAAAGTGACGCGCCTTGATCCAGCGATGGTGTTTAATCAGTAAATCATTTGTGGATTGTGGATTGTTGATTGGTAATTGGTTTTGTAGGGGCAAGTCGCTGCACATTGGTGTCAACTTAAGGTGCAAACTAATACTGACAAAGTTTTAAGCTGTGTCTGTCTACTCCTCGACATTTCCCCCTCATCCCCTAACCCCTTCTCCCACCGTGGGGAGAAGGGGGATCGGATTCTCTTGCTCCCCTCTCCCCGGCGTGGGAGAGGGGCTGGGGGAGAGGGGTTGAGCTTAAGTTGACACAGATGGTCGCTGCATCAATATGACGGTGTGAGAATTAACCTGTCTCGACTCGCCCTTTTCTCGTCGGTACGCGGGTTAGATAATTGCCGATACTCTGGGGAGGGCGACCCGAACAAATTAAGGGTTAGGTGGTATGAATTATAGGCGGCGGGTCGCCCCTACAGTGTTGATCCTGAGGGGGTGACAAGGGACTTGAGGGTACTACTGACTGGGTGTAGGGTGTTTCTCTAAGATTTTCCCCATACCCCACACCCCATACCCCACACCCTGCCTACCTTTGACGCGAGCTTGTCGCCCCTACAGTGTTTATCTATTAATCATTCCTGCTGATTTTGATTCACCAATAACGCCACCGGAAAATCACTGAGAACATCTCGAATCCACAGGGTATCGTCCCCCTTAATTTCCCGTCCCGTCATCACATCCCGCCACATAGAGGACGAACTAGAGGGTAAAGAAATCCGGGTTTCTTGCCAAACTTGTTCACCCATGGGATATTCGTCTGGCTTAACCAAACCTGTTAACAGCCGAGGGACAATGACAATCACGGTTGTATGATCCCAGGTTCGGGCAAACGTGACTACATGATCCTTCAAACTACCAATAACAGTCAGTTTCTGGTAATCACCCCGTTGGAATAACTCTAAATACTCGCGCCGAGTTTTTAGGGCTTGATAGATGACGAATAACTTAATTCGACCGTCTTCTGGACTCTGACAAAGTTCCTGAACTAAACCCAACTTATCCGTTTCGTAGCGCTGCTTCAAGTCTTGAACTAACGCCAGCCGCTGTTCAAAATCTACCGGACGACGATTATCGGGATCAACTAAACTTAAATCCCACAGTTCCGTTCCTTGGTAAAAATCAGGAACCCCCGGAGATGTCAGTTTCAACAAGGCTTGGGAGAGACTATTAAAAATGCCGTAATGTTGGATTTTACGTTGAAAGGGTAGAAACGCTTCTAAAAAGGGATTGTCATTGGGATCTTTGAGTAAGCGTTCAGCAAACCGAATAAACCCTTCTTCATAGTGGGTATCCGGTCTCAACCAAGCGGTATGAACTTTGGCTTCTCGGATTGCCTTGATAATATAGTCTTTGATCCGCTGCACATAAGTAGGGAACTCCGTTTCATCAAAGGGAAAGGTTCCCAGCAAGGTTTGGTAAAGAAAATATTCGTCGTTGGGATCAGGAATATCTAACCCATCAATACAATCCTTGTGAACCGCATTTATTTCCTGCCATTTTCTCAACATACTATCCCACTCGCCGGGGATTTCGGAAATGACATTAATTCTGGCTCTTACATCTTCACCCCGTTTTGTATCATGGGTTGCTGTTGTATTGATTGTATGGGGCCAATAAGCGATGCGGTGTTGGTTAAAGTCATGAAAGTTGTCTAAGGAAACGCCAAACTCACCCGGATTACCACCCACTTCATTAAGAGAGATGAGACGGTTGTAAATATAGAACGTCGTATCTTCTACTCCCTTAGCTGTCAGCGGTCCGGTAAACTGCTGTAGCCGCATGACAAAATAACGCCATTGTTCGGCTTCTTCGGGATTGAGTGACTCATCAACCTCTAGTAATAAAAACTTCTCAATAAACGTCAGTTCGTTAAAGAAAATCGGCGTATTTTCTTTGGCTTTGCTAATGACAGACTCAATACAATCTCGATCCGCTTTGCTCAAGCCTTCTGGACTTACATACGTTCGGTATACAGGAAACAGCGCCATAATTTCGACTAAAGCGGCTTTCAGTGCATAAATCGTAAAGTCACTGGCGTATCTGTATCGACCAGAAATTCGCTTGAGTAAATTGGCTAAATTATCGATATCGCCGGTCAAATGCTTGGCGATAATCAATCGCTTTTTGTCTTCCATTATGGCTTTATAGGATATGGAATTTCCGATAAAGCGATAGTAAACGCTGTCAAACTTAGGCTGAGTCTGCTGATGACAGAAAATACCATTAAGTTTGTTTAAGAAATCATACCCACTCGTCCCTTGTACGGGCCACGTTAGCGGCAAATCTTCATGCTCTTCCAAGATTTTCTCAACCACGATATACGCATCAGAGGCATGATCTCGCAAGCGATTCAAATATTGAGCCGGATCGTACAGTCCATCGATATGATCGATTCTCACGCCGCTAAATTTCTGTTCTTCAAGCAGCTTGAAGATCAAAGCATGATTGTGATTAAACACCTGCTCCTCTTCGATGCGAACGGAAATCAGGTCATTAACCGTAAAAAATCGCCGATAATTCAGTTCTTCATTCCCCACCTTCCAGTAAGCGAGGCGAAAAAACTGTTCAGCTAATAATTGCTCTAACAAGTCAAAGCTTTCGGGTTTTCCGGGTTCTCCATTAAAGAGTTGAATGTTTTCGTCAATGAACTCCCTGATCTCTACACTATCATTCCAGAGTTCCCACAACATTCTCTTAATGAAGCCAATCTGATCATAGCGTTCCGTTCCTTCTTCGCCAGAGGGAATATATTTTAACGCATAGAGAGCGCCCAGGAACTTGACAAAATCAGGATGATTCCTGCCTAATTTCCGGCGGATACGTGCCAAATCGTAGGTTAAGACATTGGAGTAGGATTCGATGCGAATGGGAAACTGTAGGTCATAGTAATTAATCGTAAAACCTTCTTGGTTATACTGGAGTTTGAGTTCACCACTTTCTAAGCAATCTCCACAGAATTTTCCTAAAAATGGCGCTAAGACTCGCTCCCGAATGCCCTCATAATGATGTTCCCAATTAATATCAAAGTAGTCTTTATATTGAGAATTAGGACCATTCTCTAAAACTTCGACCAGCATGGGGTTTTGACGATCAAAAGCCATGTGGTTCGGCACAATATCCTGAAGCCATCCTAACCCGTGCTTTTGCACCTCCTCAATTAGAGACTCAAACTTCTCCAATCCGCCGAGTTCTGGGTTTATTTGATTGGGATCAACCACATCGTAGCCATGAGTGCTACCGGCTCTGGCTTTAAAAATGGGGGATGCATAAAAGTCAGAAATTCCTAATTCTGCTAAGTAGGAAATAATGGCTTTTGCTGACTCAAAGGTAAACTCAGGATTAAATTGAATTCTATAGGTAGCGACTGGAATCCGCATCATAAGCTTTTAGAGGGGGTTAAAGAACTGACAGAGCGTTGGCTCTAAGAATCGATCTAAAAATGGCTTGTTAACAGTGGCGTTAAACCGTAGGATAGTTGCGTTGAACGTAATGCTTAAATCATAGCTTAACATTAGTTCATTATACAGGGATTGGCTCTGAGCAACACCAAGAGTACCGGACAGGAAGGCTCCAAGGCAGATGGTTTCCAGGAAAACGTACCTCAAGGGATAAAGGGGGTGACAAAAGCGAATTTGATATCAGCCACCAAGATTGACAAATCAAGCAATACATGCATTATCTCTAGGGAACACCTTATTTGTTGATAATGGTATGATTTCGACTGGGCTTACATCCCCTTTTGGGCGGATTACGCCTCTTTCTGACGACTGAACCGAGGCTAGTGTCACTGACAATATAAGGCAAAACTCAGAGGAGCAAGGGTTAAGGATTGTCCAGCTTGTAGCTGTTGGGAGAGTTGAGATCCCTCACCCATCCATTCTTTATCCGCCGAGTCAATCACTTTTGAGAAGTTCCCTGGGGGAATCTGAGGCGAAACCGTTGCTGCATCCTTAGCAAAGTTGATCAAGCCGAGGACTTGGCTATCTCCAGCCGTGCGATGAATAACGATAACCTTTTCGGGGGACAAGCTGGATACATTAAGATTCTGCCTGTCTAGTGTAGCTAAAGCTGGGGTTTCTTTGCGTAGCTGAATTAACCGTTTGTACCAGCGTCGCAATACGGCATATTTGTCTTGGTCAATCTTATCCCACTGCAATTTTGACTGCTCAAAGACTTTTGTCCCTTGGGGATCAGGTGCATTGTCCCAACCAAATGCCTTAAACTCTTCCGCCCTCCCGGTACGCACACCTTCAATTAAATCGGGATCACTGTGACTGACAAAATACTGAAACGGTGCATCTTCTCCATATTCTTCGCCCATAAATAGCATCGGGACATAAGGAGAAAGCAATACCGTCGCCGCCGCTACCTTCAACCCCTGAAAATCTACCAACGTGGATAAGCGATCGCCAATTAGTCGATTGCCAATTTGATCGTGGTTCTGGATACAAACAACAAACTGTTCCGCCGGGCGATCGGCGGCTGAATTGCCATGGTTGCGTTTGCGGAAGCTGGAATATTGTCCACTATAGATATAGCCTTCGCGCAGAGCAACTGCCAACTGCTCAATTTTGCCAAAATCTTCGTAATATCCCGATAGTTCGCCCGTTAACAGAGTGTGCAAGATGTGATGAAAGTCATCGCACCATTGAGCATCATGACCAAATCCCCCTTGTTCCCTGGGTTTAATCACGCGCACGTCATTGAGATCACTTTCGGCGATGACGTATCGTTGCACTGGCGTGGTGCGATTGAAATTAGCGACAGCATCCCCTAATTCTTGTAAAAAGGGTTGAGCGCTCATATCATAAATCGCGTGAACTGCATCAACGCGCAGGGCGTCAATGTGGTACTTATCTAGCCAGTACAGAGCATTCTGGATAAAGAAATTCCGAACCTGATTACTATAAGCACCATCAAAGTTAACCGCATTGCCCCAAGGGGTACGGTATTGATCCGTAAAGTAGGGACCATACGCCCACAAATAGTTGCCTTCGGGTCCTAAATGGTTATACACCACATCTAAAATGACTGCGATCCCCGCCTGGTGACAAGCATCCACGAGTTTTTTCAACCCCGCAGGTCCCCCATAGGAATCTTGCACACCATAGACATAAACCCCATCGTATCCCCAGTTGCGACTTCCGGGAAACTGCGCCACGGGCATAATTTCAATCGCGGTTATGCCTAAATCCTGGAGGTAACTCAAGCGAGGAATAATCGATTCAAAGGTTCCCTCTGGGGTAAATGTACCGACGTGGAGTTCGTAAATAATTAGGTCTTTGAGGGGAATTCCTTGCCAGGAATCATCCGTCCAGTCAAAGTGATGATCCACGACTTGAGAGGAACCATGGACTCCCTCAGGTTGGTAATGGGAGGCGGGATCAGGTCGTTCCAGTGATCCATCAAGTTGGTAAACGTAGAGGGTTCCTGGGTCAGCTTTTACCGTTTCCTGCCAATATCCCCATTCATCCTTTTGTAGGGGAATCACTTGATCGTGGGGAGAGACGATGTGAACCGCGACGCTGTCCCGAAACGGTGCCCAAACTCGGAATTCACATTGACCGTTACCCAGGTAGTTGCTGCCAATTTTCATATCACCCCTCTGTAAATGCATAGTCTGAGAAACTTGTCAAGGTTTTATCCGTGCGATCGCCCGACTTCGGAATCAGCCAACGGGCAACCCATCCGTACCTGATCAGATTACCCCACACGTTATGACTTTTAAATCTAACATCTGGCGTAATTTTACAGGGGTTTTGCCTTTTATTCCTTCTGGGAGCTTGACACTCCCTTAGCCGATGCAGATTAAAGAAGACAAGCCGGATGGACAATGCCAACCGTTTTCATTTGACCAGATGTATCGAAACGGTAAATCTTATGTAACGGTGAATTAGATTAGATTCCCGACGGCTTCAAAAACGCGGGGATCGGGTAGACGAAGACTGATATGGGAAAGGCGCCTGGGAGTCTTGCCGTGTTTCGACCCCAAGCGCCTTTTCCTTTTCCTCACACACACAACCTAAGTATACTCAATTTTTGGGAATTGTCCAGTCCCAAATCGGGGAGATGTTATTGGTGCCTTTAACTTAGCTTGTCACCCCTTCAGATTGGCAACACCCCCTATAATACGTCTAGTTAGGCTGAATTAGCGTTTGGGTTGAGCTATAACCCAATGTATTTGTTTGTCTATATCAAGATCAAGGATTGTATACGAGGAAACTCATGCTGATGAGAAGTTATCGCTCCATTCTGGCGTTGATACTGGCGCTGGTGACCACCTGTTTAGTAAGCTGCGGGAGTCCTGCGGCAACTGCACCGCCCCCAGCTTACACATCTCAGCAGGTTGAGCAGATTCAGCGCACGGTGTCTAACCTTTCGGAACTGCGCGAAAAAATGCCAGTTCTGAAAACGAAAATTGATAACCGTGATTGGGTCGATGTCAGCACTTATATTCATGGTCCATTGGGCAGCTTGCGGCGAACCATGAGTTATCTGACACGCCAATTGGTGCCCCAAGACCAAAAGGTAGCCAGTAAAGCGGCAGACGACTTGTTTGAACATTTGCAGCAAATCAACACTGCTGCTGAAAACCGCAACTATCAACTTGCTGCCAACAATTATCAAGAGGCGTTAATCGACTTTGATCGGTTCTTAAAGCTGATTCCGGATGCCAGTAATGTAGCTGGAGTTGCCTGAATGACTCATGTTGCCATCATTGGGTGTGGAATTGTTGGTGCCGCGATCGCCTACCAACTGAGTGGCGTTTCGGGGTTACAGGTGACTGTGCTGGATCGCCAACCCCCCGCCCAAGGGTCAACGGGGGCAGCATTGGGTGTCTTGATGGGTGTAATTAGTCAAAAGGTTAAGGGGAGAACATGGCAGTTGCGTCAAGCGAGTATGCAACGCTATGAAACCCTGATTCCGGAATTGGAAACGTTGACTGGGCATCACATTCCCTTTAACCGTCAAGGCATTCTAATGCTGGCGTTTGAAAACGACGATTTAGCCCGTTGGCAGAATTTAGTCAAAATTCGCCAATCCCAAGGATGGCAACTAGAAATTTGGAATACTGATCAGGTTCAATCCCACTGTCCTCAGCTTAATCTGGAGAATAGTATCGGTGCGATTTATTCTCCCAATGACCGACAAGTTGAACCCACCGCCCTTACTCACGCCCTAGTCGCTGCTGCCGAAAAGAGGGGCGTAACGTTTAAGTTTGGCGTTGGTGTGGAAGGAATAGAATCCATGCCTGTTAATGGTTCCAATCAGCGAATTTGTCAGCAAATTTACACCCAGACAGAAACCTTGGCAGTGGATTGGCTGGTAATTGCGGCGGGATTAGGTTCGGCACAATTGGTTCATTTTCTACTACCCCCACTTGATCATTCGTCTTCGATTAAGCTGAAACCCGTTCTCGGTCAAGCTTTACAATTACGCCTAGGGAATACAATTGGTCATCCAGATTTCCAGCCTGTGATTACAGGAAATGATGTGCATATTGTGCCAATTGGTGACGGTGATTATTGGGTAGGGGCGACGGTGGAGTTTCCTCATGGTGCTGAAGTGGTTGCCGAACCTGCGTTACTTGAACAGGTTAAGGAAGATGCGATCGCCTTTTGTCCGGCTTTAGCCGAAGCCACAGTGGTTCGTACTTGGTTTGGGAAACGTCCTCGTCCAGAAGGACAGCCCGCTCCGGTTATTGGTAAACTATCAGGTTATGATAATGTCTTGCTGGCAACGGGTCACTATCGCAACGGTGTTCTCCTTGCCCCAGTTACCGCCCAAGAGATTCAAGCAATAATCTGTGGCGTCTAAAACCTAGTGCAGCGCTTGGTTTATTTAAGATGACGGTGACTTGGTTTATTTAAGATGACGGTGAAGACGAAGTGTACCAACAAGAGCAAATTCAAGAGTTATTTGGAAAGCAAGTTCTCGATTATCTAAAAAACAAAAACAAAGGGGGAATAGTCAACGAAAAAGGTAATACTTATGAGAATTTATTTGCCTTATATAAAATATCGGCTTTGTCCAAAGATGTATTAGAAAATGAGAAAGAAATATTCTTTGCCAGTCAAATCATGGCATTTGTTGATGACTTAATTATTAACGACATCCAGGAAAATATTTATCAGCACTACCAGTTGAAAAATACTGCAAGTTTAAGATGGGGAAGTGGACTACGCTCAATTGCTGACGATTTTGCTAAACAATACAACTTAAATCAAGCTGTATCAAAGCAATCAGAAATGACGTTAGTTGTTTCCAATTCCCAACTCAGAGACAAGTTGGCAAATCAAATACCTCAGCAAATTGCTGAGTTTAGTAAAGTTGATTACTTTTACTTTGCCGCTAGCTTACCAAAAGTTCTTCAAGAAGAACAGGAGTTTAGCCAAGCTGTGGCATATCTTTGCGCTTTTGACAATCCTGAACCCGATAAAATTGAATGTGTAGCTAGTGTGATTCTAGGCGCTTGGCTTTCCAGCGATAAATCTAATGTCTCTCTTAGGGAAATCTTGGAAAAATCTCGACAATCGCAACCTTCTTATATTCGTTACTTTGGTAGCCAAGATGTGCAAATCGATCCAGAGGTAAAAAAAATTCTTGCTAAAATACAAGGGTTTACGTACAGCATATCTAAAGGTTTTTTGCAATGGCAATTTGCGAATGGATTGGAAGAAGGAACTTTGCCATACAGTATAGAAACTGAAAACTTTAGACGCTTTCAAGAACGAGTCAAGCAAAATCAACCAAGGATATTCGATGAACTTGAAATTTATTTTTAAAAAATTTAATTTTTAGAGTGAATATTTAGAGGGACGTAAAAATTATATAATTATTTACTTTTGATCATACAAACTAGGAGATGATTGGCATGGAATTTATAACCAAAATAAACTCAAGATACTATACAGAATTAGCCGATACGGAAACGAAAAAATTTCTCGATAAATTAGGAGATAAAAACACATCTCCTGAAGCCTATCGCTCAGTGATGTTTAAGCTAGGTGTAAAACTTGGCAATTCAATTTTAAAGTCTATTAATAGTCAAAGCAATGTATATCTAGCCTGTACCGTTGAAGATGCGGATTTTTTAGCCAAAGGAATTCTTACGAGTTTAGAACCTAAAGTTTCAAAACTTGCCTTCGCTTGTTTTTGGAATCAAAGATTTTCCCCCTTTGAGATAAACGAGTTAAAAGTTGCTCCGATACTCAAAAAGTATCAAGAGCCTGTTAATAATGATATCGTTCAGTATTTAATCGTGATTAAGTCCATTATCTCTGGTGCTTGTGTCGTGAGGACAAATCTAACTAATCTAATTCAAAAAATTGAACCCGAAAAAATACTTATTGCTGCACCAGTAATTTATAAAACAGCAGAAGAAAAGTTAAGGAGTGAATTCAACAAGGATATTTACAGTAAATTTGAGTTTTTCTACTTTGCTAAAGATTCCACGCGAGATGATAAAGGTATAGTTCTACCTGGTATTGGTGGTAGTGTGTATGAGCGGCTAGGTTTTGAAGGTCAAGATGAAAAGAATAGATATATTCCTGAAATCGTTAAATCTCGACGTCACAAGCTTGTTCAAAAAATTTAGAATAGTTGTTTAAGTCTGGCTAGGTTTAGAATTCAGGGGAATCTCTACAATAAAGGAAGTTCCTTGTCCTGGATGAGAAACGCATCGGAGTTGACCGCCATGTTTTTCCACCACAATCTTATAACTAATTGACAGTCCTAATCCCGTTCCTTTTCCCACAGGCTTGGTAGTAAAAAATGGGTCAAATATATGCTCAAGAACATCTTGACTTATACCAGAACCATTGTCCCCAATCTGAATCACTGCCCCATCAGTCGCTTTTTCCGTTGAACTCAAAGATTGAATAGGTTGAGTTTGCGTGCGAATCACAATCTGTGGCTCTTTGAGAGGGGTATCCGTTTGAGTCGCGGCGTCTGATAAAGCGTCAATCGCATTAGCCAGCAAATTCATAAATACTTGATTTAAAAGGCTAGAATAACAGATCACTAACGGCAGTAGTTGGGATAATCAACGGCTGTCAGTTCAGTTCCTTCACTATGTTGGCGGCTACTGAGTTCAAACAGATCAAAGCATTGAAGCTGAGTTTGGTTCGAGTCAAACAGCCAGACACTCACCCGTTCAATATGAAGGGTTTGAGCGGTTGCTTCTGTGATGGCTTGGAACGCTTCTTGTAAGTTTCCCTGATGCAATGCCTTGTTTTTAGCCAGTGCCATTAACACGCGGTTTTGATGGTGCAATTTGTTGACACGCTGTTGTAGTTCTTGATGGGACTCAGCTAAGTTGGCTTGGGTCGATGACAGTTGGGTGTACTGATTTGGTAGAAGGAGATGGGCTTGTCTGGCAATCAACCACACAACCCCATAAAGTAAGGTAAAAATGGTAACGGTGGCTAATATAATTGTCCTCTGGGTGCGTTGAATACGCTGAACTAAGGGAGTCTCATCCGTATAAAGTTCAAACACACCTGTGATTGGCTTACTGGCATTCTCAAATTGGATGGGAATGTAGCTGGAAAAAAGTTGGCGGTCTGTAATTTTTCCGTTAATTGTCTGAAACTCTTGGTGCTGATTATGTAATGTTAAGGTTTGACCGTTACGTGCAATGAAAAAGTCTTGGCTATTGGTTATTTTGCCAATCTCAGAGGGTTCCGTAGAAAAAATGGTGCGCCCTTGGTGGTCAAAAAGTTTGACTTTAACCACGGATAGACCTTTTATCTCATTGATAACGGTGTGATGAAGTCTAGATATTTCCTCCGACGAGAGCAATTGCTCATCACTCAGTTTTTCGGCTGATTGCAACAAGAAAGCTAAATCTGAACCCCAGGCATTAGCAAACACTTGGGTTAACGCCGCATTGTTACTCTCTCCCATCACGACCAAATCGCCATGAACTTTTTGATGGTAAATGAGGCTGATAAAAACTGTGGCTAAAACAAAAGCGATTAAACTGATAATTGAAAAAGAACGGAGACGGTTTAACATTTCATAAAATAGTGGAGATTTCACCAAAATATTTCAGATATTATAGCATAGGTAGAAAAAACCTCTAGTACATTCTTTGGTCGTGACATCACCCAAATTAAATACAACTAATATCGGCAGCAAATATTCCGGAAAATCATTATCCTTGAATGTTAAAATCACTTAATTAATTCCTCTTTTTTTTGCTAATTTTCATCAAGTTTTTCTATTACCATCCAGCAAATGGAGGTAAATTATAGCTATTTAAATAACTTAATTACACGAATGAACTATTCCTTAACTAAAAAAAAATGATGCCTGGTAATATTTGGATAAACCTGGCGTTGTCTAGGTTTTGATCACCCTACACCAGGTAGTACCAACGCCTGTGCAACGGCTGTACCTAGCAAGCCGCCGATCATTGAATTGGTTGGGTTAGCCATAACAGGTAAGGAGAGGATTAGATTGGGCGCGATCGCAACATTGGTTCTGACGGTAACCTTTCTTCTCCTATCCCTGACAGGAACAGGGTTTGCCGCTATCTGGTGGCTTGTAACCATGGCGTACTCTTATCGGAGCTTGTTACCTTGGAGAGTAGCAGGGTGATTAGCACTACCATACGATACGCTTATCAGCAGTAACAGGCTATCCCTTGATCCTACCAATGTAATCGGGTGAGCCTGAGAATTAGTGTAAATTGGCAGGACGTGTCTTCCCAATGACGAATAATAATCTTTCGCTTGATTCTCTACTACCAAACGTGACGCGATCGCGACCCATGAACCTACTCAAGTCTTCTAGGCAAAGACAAGTCTTCATTCAACAACTGTTCACCCTAATCAATCTAGAGATTGGAGTAGATTTGTGGCAATTGTAATTTCATTTATTAACTTGAAGGGAGGTGTGGGTAAAACAACAACCACCGTCGCCGTTGCTGAGATGCTGGCTGGGGTATTCCATCGCAAAGTTTTGGTTATCGACCTTGATCCGCAAACCAATGCCACATTAATGCTGATTGGCGAAGAACGATGGGAGGAACTCAATGAAAATCATCACACCTTAGCCCAACTATTTCTGGATGCGATCGCGCCAGAACATCCTAAGTTTCATCTCCAGAAAACGTTGCAAAAGCAAGTCTCTAATGTTAAAGACTTAACCAGCTTAGACTTGCTTCCGTCTAGTTTAGATCTAATCAATGTGCAAGATAGGCTAGCGACTATTCCCGCTGGACGCTTTTATGCCGCCAGTCCGATTAACATTTTGCGGCGCGGAATTCGCGCCATGATTGAACCCTATGATTACATTCTCATCGATTGCCCACCTAATTTAGGTATTGTGACACTCAATGGGTTACGAATTTCCCATGGTTATATCATTCCCACCATTCCGGATATTCTCTCAACCTATGGAATTCCCCAAATCACCAAAACCATTCATGAGTTTTCCGAAACCATCGCTGAACCCATTATTCCTTTAGGGATTGTCATCTGTAAATATAATGCCGGAATGACTCTGCACGATCGCGTAATTAAGGATTTACGTCGATACAGTAAAGATGCCCGTGTCTTTGAAACCCAAATTCCGCACAAACAACAAATTGCTGAAACCGTTGAATTCAATCATCCCTATAAGTTTTCAACCTTGCGACAAAAATGGGGATATGCGGGTCAGTTTGAACAATATCTCAATTTAGCCAAAGAGATCAGAATGGCGGCGAGTCACATTATCAAAGATAAGCCGTCTCACTCCAGTTGAACTTGGAGAAATTGAATGAGCCTTGACAAACTTACAGCCTTGATCAAACTCCTGGAAGAAATACTTCCCGATACCCAAGCTACTCTGACCAAATACCAACATGATCCCGACTTTGCCCAAGAGATTGATTCCTTATTTCAAATCTTATCGACAAAAAAGCCTTCTCCCGCGAAAAAGCGCCGCACTCGCCGACGTACCAGTGTTTTTGATCCGGTTGAACTCTATCACCAAAAAGGAGAGAAACACTTACGCGAACAGTTACAGCACCTTGAGGTTGAACAACTCAAAGATATGATTGCTGAACACGGGATGGATTCTAGTCGGCGGGCAATGCGCTGGAAGAAACGCGATCGCCTGATGGAGTTGATCGTCCAAACTGCTAGCTGTCGCGCCCGTAAAGGCGATGCCTTTCGGTGAGAGAGAGCGATAGACGGAATGTTTGATGCGTCAAGCGCTAAAGCGCTCACTACGAACGGCGCGATCGCGATGATGGCTATCCTGAGGGGACGTCTCGTTCTAAAATAGTTCTCTGGTCTAAAAATTGTCAGTTAATCCGTCTTTTCAAATCTTAACCTATGTTTCCCATTCATCGTCCTCGCCGTCTCCGCCAAACCACCCAGTTGCGTCGCATGGTGCGTGAAAATGTGGTCACAACCAGCGATCTCATCTACCCTTTGTTTGCTGTACCCGGTGAGGGAATCGCTCAAGAGGTCAAATCTATGCCGGGAGTCTACCAGTTATCGGTGGATAAAATCGTGGCAGAGGCAAAGGAAGTTTACGATCTGGGGATTCCGTCGATTATTTTATTCGGTATCCCGGATAACAAAGATGTGGAAGCCACGGGCGCATGGCATGATTGTGGAATTGTCCAGAAAGCCGCCACAGCCGTTAAAGAAGCCGTACCCGAATTAGTGATTATTGCCGATACCTGTTTGTGTGAATACACCAGTCATGGACATTGTGGGTATCTGGAAGTCGGTGATTTAAGCGGACGGGTTCTCAATGATCCTACCTTAGAACTGTTGAAGAAAACTGCTGTCTCTCAAGCCAAAGCTGGGGCGGATATTATTGCCCCATCCGGGATGATGGATGGCTTTGTCCAAGCAATTCGCACAGGATTAGATGAAGCTGGATTCCAAGATACGCCGATTCTGTCTTATGCGGCGAAGTATGCCTCTGCCTATTATGGTCCGTTTCGGGATGCAGCCGAATCACCACCACAATTTGGCGATCGCTCTACCTATCAAATGGACCCCGCTAATAGCCGGGAAGCCATCAAGGAAATAGAACTGGATATTGCTGAAGGGGCAGATATGCTAATGATTAAGCCCGCGTTAGCGTATATGGATATTATCTGGCGGGTGAAGGAAGCTACAAATTTACCCGTTGCCGCGTACAATGTATCGGGTGAATATTCCATGGTGAAAGCCGCCGCCCTGAATGGCTGGATTGATGAACAGAAAGTGGTGATGGAAACATTAACCGGATTTAAGCGATCGGGCGCTGACTTGATTCTGACATATCATGCCAAAGATGCCGCCCGTTGGCTACAGGAGTGATTGGGTAATACCGAGTTGCGCTCAAACGTATACTTCGCACGGGAGTGAGTTTGTCATTGGAGAAAGGAGCGATAGCGGAGTGTTAGCGAAGCTTGGCGTTAGCCTAGAATCTCACCAGATGCTTCGCTGGACTCTGTTACGCTCTGCATTATAAAAGCTCAGTTTGTGACCGCCAACATTGGCTAAACTTGATGAAAGCGAGGAACACTCTTGATGACTGCCACCCTGATTCAAAGTCCAGATCGCGTTGTTTTACCTAATATTAGCTGGCAAACGTATCAGTCGTTAATTAGGGATTTTGAACAAGAACCAGCTATCCGTCTGACCTATGATCGCGGGATGTTAGAAATCAGAATGCCCTTAGATCCTCATGAAACTTACAAAAAACTTCTGGGACGGTTGGTTGAAGCAGCGACTGAAGAACTGGATATTGAAATTCGCAGCCTGGGTTCACGTACTTGCGATCGCGCAGATTTAGCCAGAGGATTAGAACCCGATCAGTGCTACTACATCCAGAATGAAGCGCTGGTTCGAGGAGTCGCTCAAATTGACTTAAATCAATTTCCACCTCCTGATTTAGCCCTAGAAATTGATATTACCAGTAGCTCAATCAATCGCCTGTCGATTTATGCAGCCTTGGGAGTACCAGAAGTCTGGCGTTACGACGGACAAATATTAACCATCCTGAGTTGGCAAAACGGCGAATACCTATCTCAAGACCGAAGTATCGCCTTACCTTTACTCAATGCTGAGAATCTGGTTAGATTCTTAGCCTTAAGAAACACAATTGGAGAAACCAAATTAGTCAAACAATTTCGTCAATGGTTGAAAGATAGCATGGCTGAGGCTGAAAGCTAGCTTGTACTTTTCACCGCCACCCCAACCAGCGCAACACAGGAACCAGCAGATAATAACTTACGCCTAACCAAAATCCTATGGTAATACCGAGTAAACCAAAAAAACTAATGGTATTGATAAAATCTAACCAACTGCCATCAGAGAAGGAAAAGATATGAACTAATACCTCCAACGGTAAGATATTTAACCGAACTAAGCCGGAAAATATCACACCCGTACCCGCTGCGGCTACGGCGGCATGAACTAGGTAATGACTGGGCAAACCTAATCCTAACACCAAGGGAATAACTGCAATAGCTGTGACTAAACCCAGTAAGCGATCCGCGATCGCATAAGATAACGATACCTGTAAAAAATCCCCCAATCCGGTCAATTGTTTCCTAGCCAAAGCGGAGATCGACGCCTGCCAAATAAACCAACCCACACCATACCCAAAAATCCCGGTTATCCCAGCAATAATCCGCCGTTTCTGTTGACCGAATCCTCCCGCCTCCGTTAATCCCCACGCTGTTCCCATACCCGCACAAGCAAACATCAGGAGTTCCCGCCAGGGGATAATCTGAATTTCGGGAACGATGAGACTCCATTGTCCGATCATCCAAGCCGCAAAGCGATCGCCTACAATCGTCCAGTTAATCAAAGCAAATCCAGCAGAAGCGCCAAAGGCTGCACCGATTCCCGCCATCACCATTTCCCAGGTGGTATCTAAACAAGCCAGAACTATGCTGATAAAGACTCGCCACACCCAGCGCACTAAACTAACAATAATTTCAGCGCAGGTAATCAGAACTCGCAGAGAAATGTCCTTTACCGTTCCTGCGGCTTTAGCCAGTGCCTGCAATAATAATGAGGATGATGAAGAAGACGATTTTCTGTTAAAACGGCAACTGACAACCAAACGACGTTGAATCTCGGCGGCTTTAGTCGGTCGTTGTTGGGGATCAAGGCGAATCATACTATCGAGTAAGTTAGCTAAACCCCGACGGACTTGGGTGCGATCGCGCCAGTGAAATTCACCCGTCGCTGGATCTTGTAAATCCGCCAAATCTTGACCTGTGAGTAATTGAATCATGGTACGTCCTAAGGCATAAAAATCAGCCCTTGGTCCCACCACATCCCCCGCAATCTGTTCAGGGGGACTATAACCCGGAGAAATTAAGCGGGTGGAACGATTCTCTGTCCCCATAGCGATCGCGCCAATTTGTTTCGCGCCGCCAAAATCAATCGCCACCAGTTGACCGGTTTCCTCGCGCACCATTAAGTTCGAGGGTTTAATATCCCGGTGAATAATTCCCAAATCATGTAACTCCTGGAGAATATCAGCCGCTTGGTACAGCCAATTCATAATCAACATCTCCGGACACCCCTGGGGGTAACGGTTTAAGATCGCCTCCAGCGTCTGACCATTTATTTTTTCCATGACCAGACAAGGGAGTACACCCTGTTGGCAGGATCTCAGACGTACAGTAAAATAGGCATCAGACTCCACTTTAGGCACACCCGGATGGTTCAGACGTTGCAATACGGCTGCCTCTTGTTCAAATAGCTGCAACGCCTTGGGTGAGGTTTCCACCAAAAGTTTCAAGACTTTTTCCGTTTGATCCTGCTGATCCCAAACCGCATAAATCGCCGCAAATCCCCCTAAACCCAAACGCTGGAGAGGAACGTAGCGATTATGTAGCCGCAGCATCGATCCACAACTGCTACAAAACTTAAAGTCCCCAGATTGGGGATAAGGACGGGGGCAGTCAGGATTAATACAATAGACCGACTCGATAAATAACTGATGCACGATCACCAGCGATAGACGGTGCCTCTCGATTCTACACAACAAATTCCCCAGTCTTTTCAGTTATGGGGACTCAACGCCTTAATTACAATTAAATAGTCTTTGAATATATTTTTCTATTCTATCATGCCATGGAGCTTTCCATTTTAATGTATAAAAGCTTATAGCACTACGCTCTAAGGTGAGGACAAAAGAAGAAAAATTTAAATCGCTCAAGCCCTTGATGAGTCAGTGTTTTTCTTCACTATTGCCTATTGCAAGAAAGCCTAGCGCGTAGCGCTATAGTTATAGGCTTAGTTGAGTCCGGTAGCATACATTAACCCATCTACCTTTTTCGGGTAGGCGTCTCCCTTGCCCCGGAGGATGGGCAGGATACCCATCTCACCAGAAAAGAGTGTTTCTGCCAAAATAAGGATGCCTCCTAGCAGCTAGTCTTCACTTTTTTTCACAATAAGAGTCTATAATTTGCGTTTTTGGGCGACTCAAAGATAATAAACACCCCAAATATGAAAGGAATCTATATTATTGTCTATCGGTAGTATAAAGATTACGTATAGATTGTTTTACTTTACGAAAATCAAGAAAAATTAATGTTATTAATTTAAATAAGCAAATCGATTGTGAAGTTTAGATGAGTCATAGTCGATTTCAGTGTGTATGCCGATCCTTGTGGTCAGCGATCGCGAATAGCCATCGAACGATGACTGCTTTCTGGAAACCAACTGACTACACCGATTAATTCAAACGTTATGCCACTAGACACCAACCTATCTGAGACTGCCGATACGTCAATGATGAGCATGGAAAATAATGAAACTCTTCCTCATCAAGACCATCTAGACAAGCAAGCCGAACATCTAGAATTATTGGATTTAGTTCCCCATTCAGCAGCAACTCATGTCGCTGTAAACGATGGGTCTTGGTTTGATCCCAATACATGGCAGCAAGGTCAGATTCCTGGAACTGATGCTAAAGTCGTCATTGCTGAAGGTGTTCATGTCACCTACGATGCCGAGAGTGACACTCCTCTGAAAACCGTGCGTGTGGATGGAACATTGGAATTCGCCCACAACCGCAACACCAAAATCATCGTAGACACATTTATCGCATCACCGACAAGTACATTAACAATTGGCAGTGAAGCTAACCCGATTCAAGCCAACAAAACAGCCAGAATTGTCATTGCCGACAACGGAGAAATTGATAGCAATTGGGACTCTACACTAATTAGTCGCGGCGTTGTCACTCACGGTCAAGTTAGAATTCATGGTGCAGAAAAACTCGATTTTATATCGCTGCAAACAGACGCTTCAGTCGGTGATAATGAACTGGTGTTAAATCTGCCCGATGGCATGACTACACCTGCTGGCTGGCAAGTTGGGGATCAATTAGTCTTAGGCGGCACATCCTACAATCCCGACGGTTCGGATGAGGATAACAGTCGGTTTCAAGATGAAGTTTTAACCATCACCGAAATTAACGGCAACCGGATTCAATTTACCAACAACGACATTACCTCTGGCGATAATACTGTACTCCGATTTGACCACCATCGCCCCGAAGGATTTGAGGGCGAGGACTTAAACCTTTACATCGCTAATACCAGTCGCAACGTTATCTTCGAGACCGAAAACGCTGAAACCTTACCCACTCAGCAACGGGGTCATGTGATGTTCATGCACAACCCGGATGTCGAGGTACAAAATGCTGGATTCTACAACTTGGGACGGACGGATAAAAATAGGTTGATTGATGACCCAGGAGAAAATGTGGATGGTTCGCCCGGTTCTGGGACAAATCCCCGTGGGCGATATGCGTTCCATCTGCATCGTACTGGGGCTGAAGATATCAACAGTACACCCTCTCTAGTCAAAGGTAACGCCATTGTTGGTAGTCCGGGGTGGGGACTGGTGCATCATGACAGCCACGCCGTCTTGGAAGACAATGTGGTGTTTGATGTTGTTGGGTCTGGAATTGCCGCAGAAGCCGGAAATGAACTCGGTGCATGGCGCAATAACATTACCATCAAAACTACAGGCGATGACAATCCCAAAGCCACTTTTGATAATGAAGCCCGCGTTCCCCTGTTTGATATGGGCTTTAACGGCGAGGGGTACTGGGTGCAAGGGGCTGCCCAAGTGGAAATGGTAGACAATATTGCCATTAGCGCTGCGGGCGGTGGGATTAATGTCTTTAGCGGCGTGGATGGAATCTCTCGAGTCAGAGAGGCTGACACGATTGCGGTTGAGAATATGTCACCGGAACAACAACCCATCCTGTCTCAGGCGTCCTTTGATAATGACCCAGACACTCTCGATGTCACCAACGTACCCCTGCGCCGCCTATCCGGTTTCGAGAGTTATAACTCCGATATGGGGATAATCTTCTGGAACCATATGCGGAATAATGATGGTCAGTTAGGTTTCCAAGGTCCGAGTCTCAAAGAAGCCCATGATGTTCGCTCATTAGTGGATAATTTCAAACTCTGGAATATCTATGGTGAAGGCATCTTCACTCAGTACAGCAGCCAGATTGATTTCGTGGATGGGTTAATTGTAGGTGACCCCGATAACCCAGTTCCCTTCAAGAGAGGTATAAATGGCAATGGTCGTGGGTATGGTATTGGTCTGAATCCGCTTTCTCAAGACCTTCTGTTCAAAGATATCCGTGTCGAAGGGTTTGAACATGGGGTGAAGCTGCCATGGGAAGGTCCTAAGGACGGGGGTGTGCCGTTTCTGGGTTCGCGCATCGAAGACAGCTATTTGGCGAATAATACTCACAATCTATCCAAACAGAAAAGTTTTGGTGATTCGGAAACATTCCCCGATTACTTCGAGGTTATTAACACAACCTTTGACGTGTCGCCGACTAATATAGCGCCGGTAGCTGACTTCAACTACGAATCGGTTGGCAATCAAGGGGTGGTTTTGTTTGACGCCAGTGCGTCTTTCGACAGTGACCCACCGGATAAATTAGAACAGACGAATGAAGCGATCGCAAGTTACGGTTGGGATTTTGATAATGATGGGACTATTGACGAATTCGGTCGCCACGTCAATCACCAATTTGACCCAACAGGTTCTCCCAATGTCAGCCTGACGGTTTGGGATAGCCAAGGCGCAACCACCACGGTAACTCAACAGATTCAGGTATCCCCAACCGCCTATCCAAACCTCATTCTCGATAGCGACTTCAGCGATTCTGGTGAATTTGCTGGACCGAACTGGGGTATTGACCATAAACGAAATGGTCAAGGTTGGCAAGGAACGGGTTGGTCGCGTAATTCCAACATTGGTGATGGGGGTGCGGCGGTTTTCAATGCAGACTCGCGGGGGACAGGATTAGGACAAATTTTTCTGGACAACAGCCTGCGTCGGGGTCAGCAAACCTTGAGCTTGGATATCAAGAATACAGAAGGAGATGACCGAGCCAACGAGATTACTGTGCGCCTCTGGGGAGTTGAGGGAGAATTTGACGGTGGGATTGGTTCTGATGGACCAGCCCAGGTTGGAGCAATTCCGATGAACCGAACCCTGTTACTCGAAGAAACAGTTGGGGGTTCTACCTTTGACTGGACAAACTTTGAGTGGGATGTAGACTTTGGCGATGGTCATCAATTTGTTGTTTTCAGCGTTAATTCAAGTCGGCATACTTCCGATAGTGATTTCATTGCTGTTGATAATGTGGTTCTGGATAGTCCGGCGATTAACCCTCCTCCCAGCAATGGTAACGGTACAGGGTTAACTGCCGAATATTACAATAACCGCGATTTTACCGACTTAGCCCTAACTCGCACCGATGAAACTGTGGACTTTAACTGGGGTTCGGGTTCACCGGATGCGGCGATAGACTCCAATACCTACTCGGTACGCTGGACGGGTTCAGTCGCACCCCTCCACTCAGAAACCTACGAATTCTTCACCAATTCTGATGATGGTGTACGCCTGTGGGTGGATGACCAACTACTGATTGACAATTGGACAAATCACGCCGCTACAGAAAATAGTGGCACAATTGACCTGCAAGCGGGTCAACAGTATGACATCCGCATGGATTACTACGAAAACTTTGGCAAATCAGTGGCACAATTGTTGTGGTCTAGTGAGAGTCAAAGTAAAGAGATTATTCCGGAATCTCAGCTTTATTCTCCTGCTGTTGATACAACGAGTACAGAGGTTAGTAGTAACAGTCAAAGTAAGGAGATTATTCCGGAATTTCAGCTTTATTCCCCTGCTGTTGATACAACGAGTACAGAGGTTAGTGGTAACGGTACAGGTTTAACTGCTGAATACTACAATAACCGCGATTTTACCGACTTAGCCCTAACTCGCACGGATGAAACTGTGGACTTTAACTGGGGTTCAGGTTCACCGGATGCGGCGATAGATTCCAATACTTACTCGGTACGCTGGACGGGTTCAGTCGCCCCCCTCCATTCAGAAACCTACGAATTCTTCACCAACTCGGATGATGGTGTACGCCTGTGGGTGGATGACCAACTACTGATTGACAATTGGACAAATCATGCGGCTACAGAAAATAGTGGCACAATTGACCTGCAAGCGGGTCAGCAGTATGACATCCGCATGGACTACTACGAAAACTTTGGCAAATCAGTGGCACAATTGTTGTGGTCTAGTGAGAGTCAAAGTAAAGAGATTATTCCGGAATCTCAGCTTGATTCCCCTGCTGTTGATACGCTCAGTCCAGATGTGAGTGGTAACGGTACAGGTTTAACTGCTGAATATTACAATAACCGCGATTTCACTGACTTAGCGCTAACTCGCACGGATGAAACTGTGGACTTTAACTGGGGTTCAGGTTCACCGGATGCGGCGATAGATTCCAATACTTACTCGGTACGCTGGACGGGGTTTGTGGAACCGCTGTATTCCGAAACCTATCAGTTCAAAACTTCTTCGGATGATGGGGTGCGATTGTGGGTAAATGACCAGCTACTGGTTGATAATTGGACAGACCATGGGGTTACCGATAATCGTGGCACAATTGACCTAGAGGCGGGACAACAGTACGAAATTCGCATGGAGTACTATGAAAACCGAGGAAAATCGGTAGCACAACTGGCTTGGTCGAGTGCGAGTCAATCGGAGGAGATTATCCCTCAAAGTCAGCTTTATGCGGCTAAGTCCAGTGATTTTTCAGTCAATGAAATGATGCAGAATACGGCTAGTTCTTTGACAACGGTTGCGTCGGGAGGTGACGAACTTTTAGGGACTACAGGTGTTGATGCTTTCGACAATGATGGACATTCGCATCTGCTTCTAACTGAAGACAATGGCAGTCAGGAGAGTTTTGATCCTGCAACTGAACAACTGACTTTAGCTAGTTATCAAGATGTATCAGACTCGGTTACTGCTAGTGAAGTGACGCCGATTAATCTGACAAACAGCATCGGTATCGGAGATCCTTTCACGAATGAAACTGTTGAATCTCTGATTGAAATGCCTCAAGCTGAACTGCTGACGGTTCCAACGCTTGTGTAATATCAGATTCGGTTCAGTCTACTGCTAGAATAGGGCACGGCAATGCCGTGCCCCTACCCTTCTACCTAACTATGGGGATCTAAAGCGTCTCTTAAACCATCTCCGAGTAAATTAAAGGCTAAAACAGTTAGGGTAATAAACAAACCAGGAAATAATATAGTCCAGGGAGACGATAGGGAATAGCCGCCCTTAAATGCATCGGATAGCATCGTTCCTAATTCCGGTGTGGGAGGTTGTGCGCCTAACCCTAAAAAGCCTAACCCTGCTGCTTCTAAGGTAGCCGTACCAATGGAAAGTGTCCCTTGCACGACTAAAGGACTCAAGCTAGCGGGTAAGATATGATAAACAATAATCCGTCCCGGCGTAGCACCAAACGATCGCACGGTTTGCACAAAGTCTTGTTCTCGCAAGGATAGCACCATAGAACGAGTCAAACGGATGAAAATGGGGACTTGCACCACACCCACAGCAATCATCACACTGGAGATACTTGGACCGGTTACCGTAACGATCGCGATCGCGAGTAGAATTGAGGGAAAGGCTAACAGGATATCGGTTAACCAGCCAATCACGGTTTCTAATCCGCCTCGAAAATAACCCGCGATTAACCCTAACACGACTCCCACGATTAGCCCTAATCCCACGGAAACTAAACCGATAAACAAAGACGTGCGTAACCCATACCATACCAGGTCAAGAATATCTCGTCCTAAACCATCGGTGCCAAACCAATAATCCAAGCTGGGGGGTTGTAACCGGGCGGTATAATTGCGATCGGTTGCCGGGTTATAAGGATTGAGAATCGGTGCCAACAGCGCCAATATGATTATAGTAAGCGTGATTCCCAGACCAATTTTGCCTGATGTTGATTGCCCAAATCGCTGAACGGCTTTGTTTTCCATGGAAACAGGGAACAGGGAGATAGGGGAGATGGGGGAGAAATTGTAGAAATGTTCCGGTGAAACGTCTATTGTAGGGGCGGGTTTTACTATTAACATTTGATTTTCACCCTGATGTTACTAAACCCGCCCCAACGGAGTCCAATAATGCCAATGACGAATGACGAATGACAAATGACAAATGACAAATGACAAATGACGAATGACAAATGACAAATGACAAATGACAAATGACAATCAATAATGATTCCCCGATTTACGGTGATGTACAGCCGTCATCCCGGTTGATTGCAATACTTTACCATTATCAACAACAGCATAGACTAACCAGTGATCGCCGCAGTCCATCCGACTCTGCACTGTACATTCTAAATAAGCCAGGGCATCTTTGATAATCGGACAACCATTTTCCGCTGTTTCCGTCTCTAACCCCGCAAATCGATCGTCCCCTGGCGCAAAGGATTGTAAAAAGTGTCGCCTTACATTCATCCCTTCTTTTAAGATATTCAGGACAAAACTATCTCCTGTATGCGTCAGAGACTCCACTGCCCGATCTTTGGCAATAGCAACAGTAATTCCTGGCGGATTGAATGAGGCTTGCGTGACCCAAGAGGCTAACATCCCACTACGAACATTACCACGCTGCGCCGCAACAACACATAATGACCCGACAATTCGTCCCACCGCCTGCGCCGTTCGGTCAATTTGGGCGCTGCTGACGGCTTGTTTGGGGGCGCGGAATTTCTTGGATTTTTTCAGCGCCTGGGCAAAATCTATGCCGACTTCTTTACAATATTGAATTGTCTCATCGTCAGGTTTAAATTTAACCCGAATCGATTCAAACCCTAAGCGATACCCGGCATCTAAGAGTTTGCTTTCAATTTCATCAACGGCTTCGCCACTCCAGCCATAGGAACCAAACACCCCAGCTAGTTTGGTTTTCGCGGCATTGGAGAGGACAATCCCTAACGCCGTTTGCACTTGAGTGGGGGTATGCCCGCCCAGGGTAGGGGAACCAATTAAAAAGCCATCACAACGTTGAATCGCGGCTTCAATCTCCCCAGGTTCGGCAAATTCACAGTTAATTGATTCGACGGCTGCACCAGTTTTGGTGATTCCTCTGGCGATCGCTTGGGCTAATGTGGCAGTATTTCCATAAGCGGATGCATAAATTAATGCTATTGTCAAGTCCTGTTCAGTCTGCTGCTGACCCCATTGGCGATAGTCATGGAGGAATCGACTGAGGCTATAGCGGAC
This sequence comes from Coleofasciculus sp. E1-EBD-02, assembly GCF_040218245.1. Taxonomy (NCBI): domain Bacteria; kingdom Bacillati; phylum Cyanobacteriota; class Cyanophyceae; order Coleofasciculales; family Coleofasciculaceae; genus Coleofasciculus; species Coleofasciculus sp. E1-EBD-02. Next base: position 74,915 of record NZ_JAVJQN010000036.1, read on the forward strand.
AATCGGACCATGACCTGGCGCGTACATTTTAGCCGAGAACGTGGCTAGTTTGTTCAGGGCGACGTCCACCTGTCGTGCTTGGGCAGCATGGAGACAATCATAATAGTAGCGTCGGTCTTCGTCTAGGCGTTTCCAGTTTTCATCGAAGAGTTCATCGCCGCAGACATGGGCGCCGAAGAGTTTATCTGTAAATAGAATACGGCTTTGGGGATCGTAGGTACATTGTCCATCGGGCCAACGAGGTGTGGGGATGGGGATGAATTGTAGCTGATGATTTTGACCTAAGTCTAAGGTTTCCTCGCCTTTGGGTACCCAAATATTGCATTGGTGTTCCCGTAAGGCATTTTGTAACGCAACCGCCCCAGCTTTAGAACAAACAAAGGTAATTTGTGGGGCTAATTCTAGTAAAGCTTTTAGTGTCACCATCCGGTTGGGATTAACGTGACCTAACATTACATAATCCAATTGCTGCACATTTAGGCATTGCTGCAATTGATTCAGGAAGATTTCGGTAAAGGATTCCCCTGGCGGATCAATCAGCGCTGTTTTATCGGCTTGGATAAGATAGGAGTTGGCGGTTGTACCCCGTTGCAGGGAATATTCTACCTCAAACTTGAGTCTATCCCACGTCCGCGATCGCAAAACAGTTGTATCCGTTCCTTCAATGGCGGCGACTTGGACATCACGGGGTTTAATATCAGGTATTGTAGTCATCGATAATCAGTTGGACGAAATTAATGTTGACGTTTTAGATTAGTAAACAGTTACCTTGGTCGGTTGGGTTGAGGTACGACACCCAACGTTAGGGTTAGCGTAAACATTTTGTGGTAACTACAGCCTTAATTGCTTGTCCGTTGTATTCGTTACCGAGTCTGCGACACCCTTGGTTATCGGATCGAAGTGACCCATTTTATTTGCCACAACAGCCGTATTGGGATAAGGGCTTAATGGATTATCGTGAGACTCCGACATCTGAGGAAGGGTTTGTTTTTTATATCGCAGTGACAACTGTTTCTCTGGGTCAATTCCATCGAATGTTGGCGGCAAGTAAACTCGTACAATTAGTAAGGCTGCCATTACGATTAAAAACGCACAGGCAGCTAAAATTTGAATCCAGGAGGTTTCCAATACTCCCCGCACAATCACTTCTCGCAGCACAGAGACAATCGAAACTTCTACCGCGACGCCAATCGATACTCGTTGTTCTTGTAAGTAAATAATTAGTAGTCGAAATAACTCAACCAAAATCAGCAAGAACAGAATATCTGACGTCACGCCCGGGAAATCTAAGGGCGGTAGCAACTCCACAAACATCTCTCGTAGCTGAATCGCCATAAAAGCAAATAAGCCAACACAGAGGGAAATGATAAATAAGTCTTGAATTGTTTCCAGCGCCCGGACAATGTGATTCCGCTTAACCTTTTCGTACCAGTTCGGCGGCGAGGATGGTAGAGGCTCGTGCATGGGAGGTTCCTTCTGTATCACTAGAACCTAGGTTACATTTTATTTGGTTATTGATACAAGGTTTTATTATTTAAAATCCTAATATTTTTCATCAACAGACACTGATGCTGGGTAGAGACGTAGCATGCTACGTCTCTACATTGCTGATTCAGGCAAGCTCTATGCAACTTTAGGTCGTCTGGACATATCCTCCGCATCAGGCGCACCCTGGAAGCGATCGCGACAGTCCCAGAAAACCTTTTTTAACCCTTGTGTATAAGGCTTCAACAAGCGTCGTTGTTCCGGTGTCACGCGATCTAGGATTTCCTCGACTAATATCATGTCCGCCTAAACAGTCATTATTCCCTTGTGCCTTGCAACCTTTCTCCTTCCGTTGGAGCCTGGTTGGTGAGCTTGCCGAACCCCTCACTGCCCGCGTTCGACTGAACTTCGACAGGCTCAGTTGCCGCGCTCACGACGAAGTCTGTCTTGTCTCCACCGATAGTGTAAGTATTCCACTGGACATGATATTAAATATTTCCTGAATAAAAATGCCAGTCGGATTGAACTCACCAGATTAAGCTGTTCGGTATTTAAACCTTAATGTCAATAATGATGCAATCCTTGACGTAGTGTGAGCATCTTGCTCGCGATATTGAGCATCTTGCTCGCTACTAATACCCAATTTAAATGTATGACAGATTAGTGGGCAAACATTGATGTACTCAGATACCGTTCTCCACCACTGGGTTGAATCACCACAATCAAGCGATCGCGACTTTCGGGACGACAACCGATCTGTAACCCAGCATACACCGCCGCCCCTGTAGAAATGCCACTGAGAATTCCTTCATCCTGCGCCAACTGACGCCCGATGTGATAGGCTTGATCCTCACTCACCTGCATAATTTCGTCAATCAAATTGACCCGCAACACGTCAGGAACAAACCCCGCACCAATTCCTTGCAGATTGTGGATTCCCGCAGGTTTGCCACTTAAAACCGCACTCTTTGTTGGTTCAATCGCCACAATTTTCAGTTGGGGTTTTTGTTGTTTGAGATAGCGCCCCGCCCCAGTGAGTGTTCCCCCTGTGCCAACACCTAGCACAAGATAATCAATTTGTCCAGCCGTCGCTTGCCAAATCTCTGAACCCGTGGTTTGATAATGGATTTTCGGGTTAGCGGGATTACTAAATTGTTGCGGGGAAAACGTATTTGGGAGAGTCGCGAGTAACTCATTTGCCCGGGCGATCGCACCAGCCATATCAGCTTTAGCAGGTGTTAGCACCACTTCTGCACCGTAGGCTTTCACCAATTGCTGACGTTCACGACTCATATTTTCTGGCATAGTTAAAATTAAACGATATCCCTTAGCCGCACAAACCATGGCTAAACCAATACCCGTATTCCCCGATGTCGCCTCAATAATCGTCGAAACTCCTGGCTGAATCAATCCCGCCTCCTCCGCTTCTGCAATCATACTAATCGCAATTCTGTCTTTAATCGATTTTGCTGGATTCATCCCCTCCAGTTTTAAAACAATCGTGGCGATGCAGCCGTGACGTTGAGGAAGGCGTTGAAGTTGCACCAGGGAGGTGCTACCGATAACATCTGTAATATTCGAGTAAATTTTCATAGATGGCAGATGGGAGTACAATTTCACTTACGATAAAATCTTAGGGTTGTTGAACTCTAAATACGCGATCGCGACTCTTCCAAGATGTAGAGACGTTGCATGCAACGTCTGGAACAATTGTGCCGAAAGTCCTAATCGATTTGTCTACTGCTATAGAAAGGATTCATGGGTTCAGTTGCTGTATCAAAGCGGCGGTTCGGGCTGTGGCGGCTTTCAATTCCGCCTCGACAAGACTGTAGTCATGTCTTTACTTGAGAGTTTATTGCTCACCAATTATAGTTGATAGTTGGTTCGTCATTGCGCTGTTTTTACTTAACCCAACACGGAAGTTCACCCCATCATTAATTGAAAGAAAACCACTGTAAAACCAGCCATCAGCACCAAATGAGGCAAATTGTTCCAGAACGGACGTTGGGTAATTTTTAACAACGGATAGATACTGAACACTAAAATTGAAAGCAACGTTACCCCCTGTAAAAAACTCGCCACATCCATACTCCAGGTTAACGTCGATAAATTCGCCCCAGAATAGCCAAAAGTACGAGCAATAACGGGCAGAATTTGACCCGCTTCCGTAATTCCTGCTGGCACATAATAGGCTAAATTTGCCGCTAACACCATGGGCAGATAGGCATAAACCACACTTAAATAATCCGGCATGTCTCGATCCAATAGACGCGCCACTTGATGGGTCAAATAGGTAGTGACAAAGGGAATCAGCAGCAATAACGTCACCACCGGAAACGCCGTCAACAAATGCTCAGAATCTAAGGGTATATTCCCCAAACCCAACCAACCCAGAATCCGGTGCGAATAGTGCATAAAGACGCCGCCAAATAAGAGCAACATCAACGCCACTTCTGCCCAAAACCCTTGATGGTTCTCCAATAAATCCGCCGCCGGAAATCGCAAATTGAACTGCGCTGAACGGTTCGGACAAGCCTTAAGACAGGTCATACACAACACACAATCTCGATTATCCTGTAATTGAGCCGGATGGGAATAGAGAGGACATCCTCCCGTGGCTTGTCCTTCATTGGGTAAGGGATTACTAAAATTAACAGGTGTCGCCTCACTACCTTTGTAACAACCAAACGTACTGCATTGACTGCCACAAACTTGCTGCACTGACCGCACTTCAATCATAGAAAGTTTGGCAAACATCCCATTCATTCCACCAATGGGACAGAGATAGCGACACCAGAGACGGCGTTCATAAATGACACTACAAATTACCGCACCAGCAGCAATTGTAACTAATAACCAAGAGGACAAATAGGGCGTATGAGGTAAATCCCAGAGTTTCTCCCACAAATAAATCGCCACAAATCCGGCAAATAAAACCCAAGCCCCCCACTTATTTAACCATTTCGTAGGCCACGGTAAGAGTTGGCGCGGAAATATCCATAGGGAGACTTTTCTAATCCATTCCCCTGTAATCATAAACGGACATATTGCACACCAAAGACGACCGACAAAGGCAAATAAAAAGAGGTAGAGGGGCCACCACCACGCCCAGAAAAAATTCAAGGTGATGCTGGCATCTCGACTTTGTGGCCCGATATATCCCATCACGGTAACTGGCACAAAAATTGCCATCACGATAAACCAGAACCGTTGGGGCCACCAGTCACTTAAGAGAAATTTACGTAACCACGGGAATTGGTTGAGTAAATCGACACGGAAAGCATTTTTATTTGATTCTACAGACCAGAGAACTTGTTCCGGAATCACCGATTGTCCGGCGGGTGTCATGAAGACAGCACGTTGCAGAATTCCTTCGAGTTCAGAAATATTTCCAGGATAGTCATAACTGATTAAACGGCGAAAATTGGCTTGATCCAGTTGTAATATTTCCTGCCGTTGGCGACAGAATTTCTGGAGGAAATAGCGAGAAAATTCGGGAATATCTCCTTTGCGTTGGGGGAGGCTAAAGAGTTTGATGGAATGGATGTCTACCCCAGACAGGGTGATTTTTTGGGGACTGGCGAGGATCAGGCGCACCCAGGATTGGACAAGGGATGGGGGTGAAGATTCCCCATGTTCGGGGTTGGGATTGGGGGTAAAGCTGCCTGTTTTGATAAAGTGAGTTAAGCGATCGCGCTCTTGGGGAGTTAAGAGATGGATGTTATCAATCAGTAAACTTCCCCGTTCAAGCAGTTCAATCACCCCCAATTGTTCTCCCTGTCTGCCAAATAAGGCATCAGTATTCACCGCACCCGCTTCCGTCTTGGGTAACTCAGCGCAGTCAATTTCGGCAAACTGACGGTTTTGCAGGGCTGATCCGGCATGAATTAACCCAGCCAGAAAGGTTTTCCCACTCCCGGCTGGGGCTTGAAAAATGACAGGTTTTAGGTCATCCTGGGCGTGTTGAATCTGCGATCGCAGTTTTTTGGTGGCTTTACTCGTACCGATGATCTCTTCTCCCCTGGGTACGGGCTGAATATAGGGCTGTAGCCCCTGAATTCTCGCCTGTTCCTTTGCCATTCGCATCGCAAAGTTGGCTAAGTCTTGCGCCAATAGGGTATTAATTGCCCCTTGAAAGTCTGGATAGGTGCGACAGAGGGTGCGAAACTCGGCTTGTCCGAGGAACCAAATTTCACTCTTCGTCAGGGCGACGGCGCCGGCACGATAGCTGGCGGTGTCTTGGTTTTCTACTAATGGTACATAGCCAAAGGTTTCTCCCGCATTGCGATAAGTAATATGGGTTCTACCCACCAGAGAATGGCGATAAATCTCCACAGTTCCCCATTTCAGCAGATACAAACCCACTGGCTTTAACCCTTGGCGATAGATTTCGCCATCCGGTTCTACTGTCAAGGGTTGGAAGGCTTGCGCCATGGCTTGAATGGCGGCGTCGCTAAGTTCTCCCCAAACTCGGTGAAAACTTAACCAGTTGCAGCATTCCTGAATTGCCTGATCATCTAGAGTTGTTCCGACATCATCGGTAGGTTGGAGAGGGAGTTGTTTAATCGGGCTGGCTGACATAAATTCGCCCCGGAAAACCTTAAATACGTCTTAATTATCGATTAATGACAAAGGACAAAGGACAAAAGACCAATGACCCGTTACAATCGACTGTAACAGCGCTCAAACGCAGGTAAATGGCGATTAGCAGAAGCATCACGCAATTGGGAGAAAGCGGCGGAGATATCGGGTTCTTGGACAAAGGATAAAAAGCGATCGTACATTTTTAGATTCTCGATTTCGCCGTCTATGCTGATTTTACAGGCGGCTTTCAGGCTATCGGGTGCCTCAATCGTTCCGGTAAACGTATCTGCTGGTACTGGCACTCCATATTTAATCAACAGGGTTTCCAACCGTTGAGCGTGTCTAGCTTCGGCGTGAACAATATTACTAAATGGTCGCACAGCACCGAACTTATTCATAACCGCTTCGTAGAAGGCGCGGGCTTTATATTCATCTTGGATGGCTTCAATCAACGCGGCTTGGGTTTCGTGGTTGAGTTGATACACAACATTACTGGGTTGTTGTGACGCAGATTCAGCCAAGGCGCTGCTGCATGTCAGCACCATTGTCCCCAAAACCACGCTAGGTAATCGACACCCTCTGCGTCGTCGCCCATGGTTATCCGTCTCTAGGGTTGTCTGGCGATGCCGACGATGCTTGTGTTGCCGTTGGTGATGGTGAAGGTTATTCATGGAGGTTTCTCTATCTATATCTCTATCGTTGCCTGATCCAGGAATCAACAAGGCATCAGCGTAAATTTTCTTCTAATTATTTTATATCACTATAAAGTTATTTAACAATCTTAGCGTTTCATCCGTAGTCTTCCCCATCTGCCCCATCTCCCTCATCTTCCCCATCTCCCTCATCTCCCCCATCTCTTAACGTTTCCGTATTCCGGCGTTCGATGAGTTGCAGCAGGATTTCGCCATGGAAGGAACGACTAATCGGATAGAAGTACGCCCAAGCTAAACCTCCCATGAGGACAATAGCAGGAATCGGACCAATCAGCAGACGAATCGTCCACAACGCGGATTCTGGTTGAGTCACGGGTAATTGTTCGGATGTGGTGGAGATGAACCCAGACACGTCGAGGGCTTTACCCACGAGGAAGAGTGCGATCGCGACGGCAATTTTGTGTATTTGTACAACTAATCCGTAGAAAATGCCCTCCCGCCGTTGTCCGGTGTTGAGTTCGTCGAAATCAACAACATCGGGAAGCATTGACCAGGGTACAATATAAGCCGTAGACAAACCCAGCCCCACAAATACCGCCAGAACATACATTAATCCTACTTGATTGGGTTGTAAGAAACACAGTCCCAGCAACGCGCATAAGCTGAACGGGATACCCATGCCATAGATAGCACGTTTACCCACACGTTTGGCGATCGCACTCCAGACAAATGTCATGCTTAGGGCTGTTCCTTGAACCGTTAGCGCGGTTTGGGTAAAGTGATGATCAGGTAATCCCATCCAATGAACCACAAAATAGGGCAGAATCGCCGCCGTTGTTTGCAGACTTAACCAAGAACACAAATAAATCCCAATTACACAAATAAACGGGAAGTTACTGAACGCAATCCGAAACTGTTGGGTGATGGGTAAAAAAGATACTTGAGTCACGGATTCCCGTTGGGCTTCGATTTGCTTATAACGCTTATGCGTTCCCCAAACACATAGAAAAACCGCTAACGTGGCGACGATTGCACAAATTGTTCCCAGAATCCGATACTCTTGAGACGGATCATCAATCTGGGCAAAAATAATCTGGGCTAAACCCAGCGAGAAAATACTTGCACCGATACTAAACGCGGCTTTAAAGCTAATTAAACCAATGCGTTCGTCATAGCTTTGAGTTAGTTCAGCCGCTAACGCATTATGGGTGAGAACAACTGAGGTATAAGCCGCATAAAAGAGAATCCCAATTCCGCCATAATAGGCAAATAGTAGCCACTGATTCGAGGTGGGCGGAACAAACCACTGTAAGCTAAAGCCAATCCCCAAGGGAATCGCCCCAATCAACATCCAGGGGTAACGCCGCCCTAAAGGGGAACGAGTGCGATCGCTCAAATACCCGATCATCGGATCGTTAATCGCATCCCAAACCTTGCCAATCAGCAAAACACTCCCCGCCAAGGTGGGATTTAACCCCGCCACATTGGTGAGGAAAAACAGCAAGAAAAAGACTAAGATATTACCCGGAATCTCTCCTCCCAGTTCTCCAACTCCATAAGCGAGTTTGGTGGGTAAATTCAAGGGTTCACTGGGAGTTTTCTGGGGAAAAGGGTTAGCCATCAGGGAAGTTTACCACTCATTTTGAGCGATCATCTCACTTCTGATGGCAGATGACAAGGTTGTCTTTTGTCCTTCGTCCGTCGTCCTTTGTCCTGAGTTCACAGATTATCAATTAATTATCATGCATTTCTGCGACTTCGTGCAGCGACTTTTCAAATTCCAGGCGCTGTTGAGCATTGCGGAGAAAGTAACCGCTCATCATTGCAGAAACTAATAACCGACTTAGATTTTCGCGGTTGGTCGTAACAGTGACATTAAAATGTTCGTGAGGAAGTGCGCCTAACATTCCGATTAGGTTGCGTTCCATCACCTGAACCACTTCCGGATCAGGTTTGGAGAGTTGAGCAACGGTTTCTGGATGCAGAGACTGGACATATTGCCAGAGTAAGTTACCGCCTTCGCCTTCGCCATCAAAGAATTCTGGAACTCGATTGGACAGATTGTTCATGGTAATAATCGAAATTGGGTAGTGTCGTTTGTTTTCCTATCTCTTATCTCTTACTTTAATCAATCTCTTAGTCGTCGCCTAGTGAGTGCAACCGAACACCTGTGGCGGATTTTACGACGTGATCAACTATAGACTCACATTAACCCTGAGCGAAGTCGAAGGGTTAAATAGGTGGACACAATAAAAGCTAACGGTGAAAATTGTCATTTGTCATTTAGTCGGGGCGGGTTTAGTTACATCTGGGTATAACAAAAAAAATAGTAGTGAAACCCGCCCCTACACACTCTCCCTCATCTTCCCCATCTTCCCCTGATCCCCCAAGACAACCCCCCTCACTGCTTCCGCCCAACCCTGAGAACCGGGTGCGGGTGCGACTTGCCATCCTTTACCGGATAAGCCGGGATGAATGCCTTTATTTCCAGGAACAATTACCGGACTATCCACCGCTTCCAGCATCTCCAAGTCATTGGGACTATTGCCTAAACCCAGGGTAGTAATTTTGGCATCGGGTTGAGCAGATTGGTAGGAGTCTACTAACCACTGTACCGCTTTTCCTTTACCTGCTCCAGCACCAATCAAATGACAGAAGCGATCGCCAACAACTATCCGGTATCCTAAGTCTTGTACTATTTCGTTAAGGCGTTCTGATGTTACCTTCTTAGGAGTCACAAAGGGTTCGGTAAACTCCCGCGCCTTGGCTTGTTTTGCTTCATCGGAGGACAATCCTGTCAAGTGACAAATCTCGGCTTCACTCATATCCCCAAATCCCTGCAAGGCTTCATTGATAACGGTGGCTATTTTCTTTAATCCAAGTCTTGCTTCAGCATAAGTACAACCTAAGCGATGCAGATAATAACCCCCACATTGGTTACTTTTTGGTAAGGTTAAGTGGTGATAATCCAGGGGAACAAAGATACCGCTACCATTTTCCACAATAAACGGATCATTGATTTGTAGGGATTGGCGTAACGTTTCAACTTCTAGGCGTGTCTTACTGGTAACCGGAATAACCGGAATCTGATTATCCTTTAAGGTATTGAGAACTGGAATCGCATTCTGATAACTGTAAGTCTCAGAATCTAGAATTGTGCCATCTAAGTCGGTGAAAATGATTAAAAAGCTTGTCATTTGTCATTCGTCAGACCCAATTCGGGTTAGCTACCCCGATTATAACCTAGTCCGCGTAGGCGGACTTTGTTTGTTTAGCTGCGATTTCAATCGCCCTAGGACATCGGTCAATAAACCGGGTTTCTTTGGGTCAAAGGTTGATATTGTGTTGTCATCCTCATGAGAAACCCGGTTTCTAGGAATACTTGACGCCCTAACAGGTAGTCATTTTTCCGCCATAATCATAATACTGATCAATTAATTTCAGAATCTCCTCATAATCAAAGTTATCCGCGAGTTCCAACACCTGCGTCATAAAGGCAAGATAGTCATGATTTAATTGTTGGAGTCGCGAAATTTGCTGCTGCACATTTTGAACGTCACCCATTTGAGCAGCTTCATACAGCAGTAGTAGTTCTGCTAACGGCGGTACTACTACTTCAGGTTCTGGGGATAAGGTGTTGATGATTTGATGCGACTCATCCCCAAGTTCCTGAGATAGAGTTTGGCTCTGACTATCATTAATCATAGTAAAATATGACGTGGGTAAGTTCGTTAATACATCTAAATCAAACCAAAATTTGCTTCCTAGGTTGGGACGACTTTCCAGAAAAATTTTACTTCCCATAAGAGCCAGGATTTTTTGGCTAATGGTCAGTCCTAACCCCGTTCCTTCTGGGCTATGTGAACTCTCCATCACTTGCTCAAAGGGTAAGAAGATTTTCTCCCATTTTTTTGGAGTAATTCCTATCCCTGTATCTTCAATTTCAAAGCGGATATTGGCAAGAGTTTTTTGTACTTTATCCGTTTGCCTTGATGAAGTTACTTTATGGCCATTCAGTTCACAACTGTAATTCCTGACACTCACTTTTAAAGTGACACTACCTTGATGAGTAAACTTAATTGCATTAGAAAGCAGATTAATTAAAACTTGGCGCAGACGTTTTTCATCAATATATATCTCTGGGGGAAGTGAAGTTAGGGAAAAATAGGCAAATTTAAGTTTTTTCTCTTGAGCTTTGAACTTGAAGAGTTCAGCCAGATGATTTAAAAATAAACAAAAATCAATATAATCGGGGAATATTTCCAGTTTTTGAGCTTCGATTTTAGATAAATCTAAGATATCGTTAATTAGGGTAAGCAGATGACTACCGCACTGATAAATAACGCCAATTCCCTTGTGTTGCAAAGGAGTGCAATCGGTATCTTTTTGCAGCAGTTGAGCGTAACCCAAAATGCCTGTGAGAGGAGAACGGAGTTCATGACTCATGTTAGCTAGAAACACACTTTTGGCACGGTTGGCGGCTTCAGCTTGCTCAACGGCTTGGTGCAAAGCGGCTTCAGTTTGTTGGCGAATCTGAATTTCTTGAATTAGCTGTGAATTTTGCTCAACGAGTTGTTGAGAAAGTCTCTGGAGGCGCAATTGATTCTCGACTCGCGCCACAACTTCTGGGGCTTGAAAGGGTTTAGTAATGTAGTCCACACCGCCAACGGCAAAGGCTTTTAGTTTATCAGTCGTTTCATTTAAGGCACTTAAAAATATGATGGGAATTGAACCAGTGTTGGTGTCTTGTTTAAGAATCGAGCAGACTGTATAGCCATCCATCTGTGGCATTTTAATGTCGAGGAGAATTAAGTCTGGTGGGTGAGAACGAACCGTTTCTAATGCCACCTTTCCACTAATAGCTTTTCTAACTTTATAACCCTCCAATTTAAGAATTGCCGCCAAGGATCGCAAGTTATCTATATTGTCATCTACGATTAAAAGACTCGTTTGCTTGTCTACCATAACCACCCTCTGCTCTCGTCGGTTTAGTTTTAAATAGTGCAGTATAAATTTGCAGGAATTGAGTATTCCGCTACCGTCTGATTTCTGCCTCCTGCTTTAGCTCGATACAGTGCCTGATCTGCCTGATTAATTAACGCTTCTATGTTTACTAAAGGATTAGGAATTAGGCTAGACACGCCTAAACTTAAAGTGACATATTTACTGATCTCGGAACCCCCATGGGGAATCTTGAGATTTTCCACGCCTTGGCGGATAGTTTCGGCAACATGAATCGCGCCTTTGGCATCAGTATTGGGTAAAATTACGGCAAATTCTTCACCGCCATAGCGGGCGACTAAATCGGCGGGACGTTTAACCAAGAGGCGGATTTTAGTGGCTACGTTTCGCAGACAATCATCGCCGGCTTGATGTCCATAGGTATCGTTATAACGCTTAAAAAAATCAATATCTCCTAAAATTAAGGAAAGGGGGAGTTGCTCTCGAAATAGTCGTTGCCATTCTCGATGAATGTATTGGTCAAATTTGCGGCGATTGGCGATTCCAGTTAAGCCATCTATAGTCACTAAATATTTGAGTTTCTGATTGGCTTCAAATAAAGCCGTTTCGACTTTAATCCGCTGGATCAATGTGCCTAACTGAGCCGCGATAAGCTGAATAAAGTCGATTAATCTCGGTTCGGGTTCACTCCTGGCTTGTTTGAAAAAGACTAAAATGGCTAAGACGCGATCGCGAAATAGAATCGGTACGCCGACACCCGTGTTCAGGTCAAGATTTAACCCCCCTTCAGCACACAGACAACAGCAAGCCGATTCTGCCGAAATCTCGGTGATCCATTCCGGCTTTTTCGATACCCACACTCGCCCCGGTAGTCCAATATTCGGCGCAAACGTAGTAGTTTTTCGATGATATCTAAATAAGTCAAAGGTGGGATCGCGACTATACCATCCCCGACTACAGTCTAGGAGAGTTTCTTTCGGATTAGGAATCCACGCTTCAGCAAAATCCCAATCGATAGTTTGACAAATTTTCGTTAATGTGATGGTTAGGGCAGACTGAAAATCATCGGTTTGGCTAATCCGGTGAGTCAGGGTTAATAAAAGCTGTAATTGGGCATTTTGATCTTGAAGTAGCTTCTTTTGGGTGAGAAGTTCTTGGCGTTGATGGGCGAGCATCAGGTTATTTTTAACGCGGATTAATACCTCTTGCGCCTGAAAGGGTTTTACTCGATAGCTTTGCAGCCTTCAGTGATGAGCAAAACTGGTTAAGTGGACTATACTTTCTCCCCCAGGCTTTCCGAACAGCCATCGTCGTCATCCACCAACTCCCCCGTAGTCCAGAAACCCTATGGCTGAGACTTCTGGGAAAGGGCAGAGTCCAACAGCAAGCCATAGAGGAGATCACCGCATTACCCGAAGACAGTCAACGGCGGGAGTCTACGCTAGAGTTATTGTATAACTTGCAAGCCAACTTACAAGCCAATCAAGAACAACCCTTAGACACAGAGGAGAGGGAGTTAATTATGGCATTAGCACCCCTTTATCGGCAACAACTGGATGCGGCTCGGCAACAAGCCAGGGAAGAAGCTATGCAACAGGGATTACAGGAGGGATTACAGCAGGGATTACAGCAGGGATTACAACAGGGATTACAACAAGGATTACAACAAGGATTACAGCAGGGATTACAGCAGGGATTACAACAGGGACAACGGCTGATTATCGAAAACGTTCTCCAGACTCGCTTGGGACAGTTAACCTCTACCCTCGCTGCTTTAATCACTCCCTTATCGGCATTGCCCTCTCAGCAGTTAACTCCCTTTCTACTGCAATTGTCTCAACTCGAAAATAGTGAATCAGGAATTCAACAGGCACAGCGTTTCATTGTCGAAAATTTACTCAGAATTCGTTTTGGAGAATTGGACGCTCAACTCACCGCACTGGTCACTCCTTTATTAGGATTACCTCCCCAAGACTTAAGTCAATACCTCTCACAATTGCCTCAGCTATCCCGTGAGCAACTCCTGGCTCGATTTCCCCAAGCCAGTTCTTAAACGTGCCGTTGTCGTTCCCTCAGAGGAGCAGTTCAACAACCCCAACTTACTTTGTTGAAGTTGGGGATTGCCGGACAAACGGTGAATGAAAAATAACTAAGTAGGTTGGTGGAAATAAACTTAACTAGATTAAGTTATGTAAACAAGGCTCAAACCCTACTGTTCCCTGTTCCCTGTTCCCTGTTCCCTGTTCCCTGTTCCCTAATCTCCACCGCTAACTTTAATTGTGTCCACCTACTTAGATATTACTGAACTGATTCTTTATAAACTGGCAATGTAAAATAAAAGGTACTCCCAGAACCTAAGGTACTTTCCGCCCAAATTCCCCCCCCATGTTGCTGGATAATGCTGCGGCAAATCGCCAATCCTAAACCGGTACCTCCTTTTTGGCGGGAATCGGAAACATCGACTTGCTGAAATCGCCCAAAGATGCGTTCAAGGTGTTCCGTGGGAATTCCTCGTCCTTGGTCGGTAACGTGAAATAAAATACAATCTGACTGATGTTGGACACCCACGGTGATCGTCGTATTACTCTCAGAAAACTTGATCGCATTACTCAATAGATTCGTCAGGGTTTGAATAATCGTATCAGGCGCAACATAGACTTGAGCCGATAGGGGAGTCACCTGGATAGCAATTCCCGCCGCCTCCGCGATCGCGTCTATCGCTTCGACGGAATGTTTGATTAAATCTGCCACATCGCAGACTTCCTTAACTAGCGTCACTTGACCGGAATCCAAGCGTTCTAAACTGAGGATGTCATTCACCAACCGCCCTAAGCGATCGCAGTCTGTTACCGCAATATCTAACATCCGTTTGGCTTTGTCAGGTTGATTATCATAGACTCCCATCTTAAGCAAACCCAGAGAACCGCGCATTGAGGTGAGTGGAGTGCGAAGTTCATGACTCACCAGAGAGATGAATTCATTTTTCATCCGTTCCACAGCCTGACGCTGGGTAATATCTTCGCCAATACTCATGATTCCTGCGATCGCGCCAGTAATATCTCTTAGCACAGTATTATTCCATGCAATCAGTCGTTCTTCACCGGATTTGGTCAGAATGGAGTTCTGGTAGTAGGCGTGGCTGTTGTGGTATAAAAGTTCATGGAAAGTTTGTTTAAGCTGCGGCTGATCGGAGGATGGGATAAATGTATTGAACCAGTTTTTCCCGAAAACTTCGGCTGAAGTATAGCCAGTTAAGCTTAAACCAAAGGGGTTCATATACTCCACATCCCCCTGCCAATCTAAGCCAACAACCAGTAGTTGCACATTCTCTAACAGCGATCGCCATCGACGTTCGGTTTCTTGCAGGATCTGTTGGGTTTGATGACGCTTTTCGTACTCTTGCTGTAAGCAGGCATTTTGTGCAGTGAGTTGCTGGGTTAACGCCCGCAGTTGCAGGTGAGTCTGGACACGAAGTAACACCTCTTCAAGCTGAATTGGCTTGCTGATATAGTCTACAGCACCCAGTTTTAGCCCCTTAATCTTGTAACTAGGATTCGCGCGATCGGCAACGGCTGTCATAAAAATAACTGGAATATCTTGGGTTTCCTCCTGCGCTTTTAAACGACGACAGACTTCAAACCCGTCCATTTCTGGCATCACCACATCCAACAAAATTAGATCCGGTGAAGTTATTGTCACAATTTTTAACGCTTGGATGCCACTTTTAACCGCGAGGACGTTAAATCCTGCTTTCATTAAAAAATCTGAGACTAATTGCAGATTAGCCACAGTATCATCAACCAATAAGATTTGGGGCAAGGAAGAGGACATGAACGGACTGGCATGACTGAATTTTGCAAAAAGCGGCACGTTGCCATTTTTATTGTTGCATAAGTGGGTGAGTTTTAACTCAGACCTTGCAACATTTTTAGTCCGCCTATTTGTTCTCGCTCAATTGTCCTTTTCCTGTGATTTTCCCTAAGAGCGGGTTTAGTCCAGTTATCAGTTTTATTGATAACCTTATCGGTACAACCCGCGCCTACAAATTACCTTCTCCTGCGTCTTATCTTCTGCTTAATTTACGCCTAATTAAGATTAATGACTCACCATCCAAGGGCGTCCATTTTTCTGCTGACCATACTTTGGTGTTGTCGATTCTGTCGAACGCTTCACCCGTCGCGGTTCCTTTGGTTTGGGTAAACTCCCCGAATTTAAATTCACCATGGGCGCAGAAAATACCCGTTTCGCTACCCTCTGACAGGTTGGACAAAGCAGCGGTGTTCCTGCTTCTGCCAATGTGCGCCATTTCTCAAAATCCCCACAAGTATCACAGCGAAATTCGTACAACGGCATACCTTTATTACTCCTTATAACCTTCTACCTCTGCTTTCTTATACTAGGTTGGCAGAATTGGCTGATTAAAAATTTCCGTGGGCAAGGCTAATGTACAACAGGCATTAGGAATATCCACAATTCCACTAATCCGCCCTTCAATCGGCGCACAGCTTAACAGTAAATAGGCTTGTTCTCCCGTAAATCCAAACTTTTTTAGGTACTCAATCGCATTTAAACACGCCCGTCGATAAGCGACATGAGCATCTAAATAATATTGCTGCCCAGTCACTTCATCAACTGAAATCCCTTCAAAAACTAAATACTCCGAATAGCGCGGTTCAACGGGACCTGGCTTAAAAATTGGGTTAGTCATCCCATATTTTTCCACACCCCCTTTAATAATATCGACGTGCAGATCAATATAACCCGACATTTCAATCGCACCGCAGAATGAAATCTCACCATCTCCCTGGGAAAAATGAATATCTCCCATAGACAGTTTTGCACCATCTACATAGACTGGAAAATAAATCCGTGACCCTCTCGATAGATTCTTAATATCACAATTTCCCCCATGTTCACGCGGCGGAACCGTGCGGGCGGCTTCAGCGGCAACTCGGTCAAATTCTGCCCCGTTTAACGACCCTAAAATTGCATTTTGCGGGTTAGGTAATGCCGCTAAGGGTGGCACACGATTAGGATTTGTTGCCACCAATTCCGCTTCCCGTTTATTCCATTGTGCTAATAATTCTGCTGACGGCGCACACCCAATTAAACCGGGATGAGTGATTCCGGCAAATCGCACGCCGGGAATATGACGAGAATGAGTATAAATCCCCTGTAAATCCCATATCGCTTTAGCCGCATTGGGAAAATGATCTGTGAGAAATCCACCACCATTTTCTCTAGCAAAAATACCCGTAAAGCCCCATTCATCCCCCGGTAATGCACCAATATCTAATAAATCAACAACCAGAATATCGCCCGGTTGCGCCCCATTCACATGAATAGGTCCACTCAACACATGTACCACGGTTAAATCTACATCCCGCACATCATCGGGGTTATCATTATTTTTAATTTGCCCATCTGTCCAATCTTTACATTCAATGCGAAAGACATCGCCAGGATTGACAGAAACCACGGCGGGAATATCAGGATGCCAGCGATTATGACCGACTAACTCCTGTTCTGACATGGGTTTAGTGAGGTCTACTTTAAATAAAACGTCGGGCATAGAATACCTCTGATGAATAGATTGTTTTGTTGTAACTATTCAACGAGGAAACGAAAAGTAATTACTGTATAATTAACTACAAAAAAAGCTGATATTTAATAGATAAGCTTTTTAATATTAAATAGTGTAAATAAACCGATCCATTATTAAAGGAGAGTTTTTGCCTAAAACTAATTCATTAAAAGCTTAACTAATTCTTGAGTGATGGGAAAACCCATTTGAGACTCGACATTTGACACTCCCCCGGCTATAAGAGCGCGGGGGATTCTTCCGTCACAGGGAGGTAGAGTTTAGCGTCTTCCAGGACGTGACCTTTACCCTCAGAAAGCTTACCAACCGTGTGTCCCACGGCTTCCAGTCCTCTAATTTCTATAATGCGAGCGGATGCCACATCCCTATCGGCTGTGTACCCACAATACTGGCATTTGTGTACTCGTTGGGATAGTTTCTTTTTGCCTGTATCCTCTAAGCAGTTGGGGCAAGTCTGACTTGTTCCGGC
>NZ_JAVJQN010000038.1:0-25059 GCF_040218245.1 Coleofasciculus sp. E1-EBD-02
AAAAACCTGTTTTTTCAGGAAAAAGAATTAAACGAGGTTTATATCGTACAAATCAGGGGGTTCTTGTTCAATCTGATGTCATAGGTTCCTACAATATTTTACGAAAAGCATTCCCAAATGCGTTTAACCGCTATGGGATAGAGAGGTGTGTAGTTCACCCAAGGAGAATTAATCTCTCAAAGTAAAAGCGAAGGGAATTTCTGCAATGAAATGAAGTCTGTCTATATTTGACTATACTTTTACCAACTATAAAACGCTGGAAGTTTAACCTTTGGTTGTACTAAATGTTGCCTACATGTCTTACTTTGATTGAATGTAGGAGGATGTCACCTTAAGTGTAAGTTGGGCAAAACCTTCAGAACTCCTGAAGAAGTGCCGTGAGATTGCATCGGGCATAGCCCACAACTTGAGGAGAGCGATCCTGTAGCCGGAAGAGAATTTGCAGCAGGGTTTGAGATAGAGACGTGCCATACGTTGCCCACAATTGTTCCCGGAGTTGAAAGATAAGACGATCGCCTGCAATATCATCAGTACCGGGGCGCATTAGCCAGTGGGTTCTCAAGACATGCAGATGGCTGATATCCTCGCTTTGGATAACCTGATTAATTTCCCTGACGGCTTGTTCTATTAATCGATCCGTTACCACTTTCATCACCATAGGTTGTAGGGTAAACGAGGGTGTATCAGCACTGAATCGTTTTTCTAGGAGCGATCGCGTCTCCAACGCCGCAATCCCCGTTAAAACGGCACTCGGATCAGAAGCATAGAGCAAATGGCTTTGTAATCGGCATAATGCGATCGGTTCTTGCCAAATGGCTAACCAATAGGCAATGGATCGCTCAGATTCAGACAATCTATCGAATTGCTGGGTGAGTAATGCTTCCAGGCGATCGCCGATAACGATAGTATTCTGGAGGCGAAATGCGTTTACATTCCCGGCAAAAATCGACTGAATCAGCGGTATTATGGTTTTCAATGCCAATGGATTACCCCGGTACAGTTGACACAGAGCCGATAATCCCTGTTCTTGACCCGTGAATCCGCCAGTTTGCAGTAATGCCATTGCCTCAGCCTGTTCTAAGCCTTGCAACCTTAAACAGCGAACCCCTTTCGAGTTAGCCGCGATCGCATTAAATCCGGGGAGTTGTTCGCGACTGGTGATCAGAATACAACTCTGATGGCGTTTACGGCTTAAGGTTTGCCACAATTTACTGTAGTTCTCAATATTGTCTTTCTGGTGCAACACCGAATCAAACCCATCAAGTACCAGTAGACAGCGACGCTGTTGGAGATGATACCTCAGTTGTCTTATTCCTGAGTGAATATCTTGAATAACCGTTGGTTCAAAGGTATTCAGGATACTGTCGAGTAGCGTTAGCAGGGAGGGTTGGTAAGTTAGCGATCGCCATAAGAGACAATCAAAGTCCGACTGGATGCGATCGCATAGAGCAACGGTGAGGGCGGTTTTGCCAATTCCACCCATGCCCACGATTGCCACCAGTTTACAATTATCTTTAGTAATCCACTCCTCTAACTGATTTAACGGTTGAGTTCGCCCATAGAAATGATCCAGATCCGGCGCTTCATCCCAATCAATCAGAGGAGACTGGAGTGCTGGTACATTAGGGTTTAGGCTTTCTGGGAGTTGTGCGATCGCCTGCCAATCGCTGATACCCACAGCTTGACAGATAGAAATAAAAGCATCCTGTTGAATCCGTTCCCCGCGCCAAAAGCGGCGTAGAGTCGCTCTAGAGGTATGAGCATCTTCCCACCAACAGGCGGTGCTAGTTTTCGTCCAGCCCCGACGTTTCCTGGCTCGGTCTACTATAGTTAATCCTTCTGTGGATGCGGAGAGCGAGTTTGTCATAGTCGCATGATCGATGAGGATAGTATCTGCCAAGAACTCAAGTTCTTGGCTTATAGCTAAAGTCCATTAAAATGGACTAAAATCCCTATACTGTCTATTAATCCTGGAATTTAATTATGGGTAGATTCGGTAAAAAATGCAGGTTTACTGGTGTTTTATATCCCCCTATTGTCTAAATCAATATCTACCACTCATTGAGATAAACTTGTTCACAGTCCTGTTCTATTGCTTGGCGCATTAACTTAACATCATCGGGTGGGATTGAACCTGCAAAACGTAGTAATTGTCGCCCGGAGACACCTTGAATTGTTGAACTGGCTAAAGCGCGTGCAAATTCCAGCACTCGCCACTGCAAGTCTTGAGGCATAATTTTTAGTTGTTCAATAAGCTTATCCAAAAGAGGCGTATCCATCTTGTTTGTCTGCCCACAATTCTCAACTTATTCTAGTTTAGCTAGGGGATTCTAGAACGTCGATGCAGTAATAGCAGCTAGTAGTGGGCTAGTATCCTGGCATGTTTATCAATTGTAGGGGCGGGTTTAGGGACTAAAATGTGCTTACCCACCGATAACTGTTCAACAAAACCCGCCCTTAATCGTTATGGACTTGATACAATAGCAGTCTGCGTGTAAAGGTAACTTAATGGTACAAACACCGACTAAAATTCTGACATTAGAAGAGTTTCTCGAACAGCCAGAAACTGAACCTACGAGTGAGTATATCGACGGGCAAATTATCCAAAAGCCAATGCCTCAAGGAGAACACAGCGCCATTCAAACTGAGTTAGCCCCCGCCATTAACGCCGCCCTCAGATCAAAGCGGATTGCCCGGGCGTTTTCTGAACTTCGGTGTACATTTTGCGGACGCTCAATTGTGCCTGATATTGCTGTATTTACTTGGGATAGGATTCCCCGACAGGAGAATGGTAGGGTAGCAAATGTTTTTGCGATCGCGCCTGACTGGACGATTGAAATTCTCTCGCCTGACCAAAGCCAGACAAAAGTTACTAAGAATATTCTGCACTACTTGAAGTACGATAGCAAGATGGGATGGCTTATTGATCCAGAGGAACAGTCAGTGTTTGTTTATCGTTCAGATCGACCAACGGATGTTTTTGATCAACCAGAAGCACGTTTACCCGTTCCAGAATTTGCTAAAGATTTTACTCTGACTCTGGCAGAGTTGTTCGATTGGCTACTGGAGTAATAGGTTAGGAAGCGGTGTAATTTCTGGGCGGGTTAGAGGCGGTGAAAAAAAGTAGTCATTGGGGTGTCTCTGGATTGTTTTCTGAATCGGTTTCTTTTGGCGTCACGTCGAACATTATCTCGAAGGAAAGGGTAGGAATCAGGCGGCGGAGAACTTGCAGGTGTCCCTCGGCGTCACTTCGGCTGCGAAAGCGTCCGACGATGCGGGTGTGCATATTGGGTAGGGGGTTGATAATGCACCAAGGGAAAAGCTGTTGTTTGTAGCTCATGAGACTTTATTGGCAGTGAGGGTGGATTGTTTGGCTAATGTGCGTTTAATGATGTTGAGGAGGGTTTGGTGCTGGGGTTCGTTGGTTTGGGGATGAAGTACCCAGGCACTGATGGGGGCGGGTTGGTAGGTTAGGAGGTAGCAGTCCTCGGTGTTTCTGCCAGTTCCTCTGTGATTGAGGGGGGTAATTGTCCAAGCGGCTTGTTTAGGGCGCTTGCGGGTGATGTAGCCCTGTTTTTTGAGGGCGGTTTTTAGGACAGCAATGTCTGTGGCGACGCGATGAGCTTCGGTCACTTTGGATTTTTTCATGGATATTTGTTTAAGATGAGACACGGAAAAGGAAAGACCAGTCAGCCACGCTGTATCCAGACGGGGCTGTTTAAGTCGGCTGGTCTTTTATGCTGTGCTGAAATTGGAAGGGCAACTAACGAGCTGTAAAGCAGCTTTTCAGTTGCTTGACCGTTGTCATCGTTCCTAATATGTCATCGTGTCATGTTCAAGTGACTCTTGTCAAGGTGTCATGTTGACGTGGCAGTAAACAACCCCATGACCAAAAAACAGCCATCAGAAGGTGAGTCACCGTTAAAGACACTGAGAGAAAAGCTAAATTTGACGCAAGAGGAACTGTCGAGACGGTGTAGTATTCCTCTGCGGACATACGTGCGTTGGGAAACTGGTGAGGCAACGCCTAGACCAACCATTCCACAAGTTAAAGCGTTATGTAGAGAGCTAGGGATCTCAATTGAGGATTTGCCGGATGAATTTGGCCCGATGCGATCGCAATCCGAAAGCGATTAGGTTAAGTAAGGGATAAGTATGGCTTTGACTAATTCGGATTACTTCCACTTCTATGCTTTTTGAGATAGTCTGGCAGTCTAGCTCGACCTCGCGCTGAGTCAATCTGCTGTTGTGTTAAGTGGTGGGCATTCCTGAAATCTGCCAAATTGATAAACGCTCCTTCCAGGTTTGCGTCCCTGAGTGTTGCTCCTGAAAAGTTAGCTCTCATGAGATCTGCCCCTTGAAACTGGGCATCAAAAAGGCGTGTACTTTGCATATTAGTTAATCTAAGGAATGACTTTCGTAAGTCTGCGGAACTAAGGTGTGCGCCTTCCAGATTAGCTGCCAGAAGGTCTGTCTGTTGTATGTTGGTTTTATTTAGGAATGCCCCTTTGAGATCGGCTTCTGTGAGGATTGCTCCTTGGAGGTTAGCCTCAATGATATTTGCCTGTTGCAGGTTAGCTTTTCCAAGGTCTGCCCCTTGCAATTGGGCTTTAGTCATGTATGCTCCTTGCAAGTTGGCTTGATATAAATTTGTTCCTTGTAGTTTAGCCTCTCTGAGGTCTGCACCTGCAATATCGGAATTACTTAAATCAAGTTTCTGGTTTTCCGGGTCTTTCTCTATGTCACGCCGTCCGATGACAGTAAGCGCTTCTTGAATATCATCAGGAATACCTTCCTCTCTTTGTCTCCGAGGAGCATTCCTAACAAAAGTAGCTAAGAGTTCCATGATTTTCCAGTGATATCTTGGGGAGTCCTTAGCAATTTCCTCTAAAGCCTGAATTCCCACTATAGCGCTAAATCCTCTACGGTCAAGCTGTTCAGTTGCTGTAAAAATGCGCTCCTCAATTATATCTGTATTGCTCTGTTGTGTTTCTCTATGTGGTTTGGTAATTATCTCTTCACTTTCAGGTAAATCAGGAGGAGCAGATATTGTTTCTTCTGCTTCCGGCTTACCGTATTGAGCAACGTATTTCAGTAACTCTCGCTCAGTTATCCCTAAACCCTTGGCAATTTTGCAACGATTCTTTTGCCTTGGTTCTGCAATCTCACCATTAACCAGCTTACTCACATAATCAGTTGTTAATACTGCTTGTTTTGCAAACTGGCGCTGGCTCAGTTTTTTTTCATCGAGCAACTGTTTTACAGCCAATCCGAATAACATATTTTTTCTAGGCTTGTACATCTAAAATTCAACCGTTGAATTTCAACCCGTGGAACATTTTCAACCTTCCGATTCAAAGGAAATCACCTTTAGGATTGAGCTGTAATAAATTCGAGGAAATACAATGACAACTCAAACTACAGCCCAACCTATCACCGAAGTCCCCACGCAACCGCTCTCGCCTCCGTCTTTTCAGGGTGACAGCACCTTTTGGACAATTATGGCGATCGCTATCCTCGTTAAAGTAATTGTAGGCAATCCACCTGCAAACAAGCCACGCCAGTAATCTTCATCAAGCTATAAGTAGGGTGGGCATTGCCCACCTTCTCCCTTGAAGACTTGCTAATGTGGGTTAATTCACTCGAAATAAAATGCGGGTGAAGGGGCGTCGCATTCTCATTAGCTGGGGAATTAACTCCCACTGCAAGTAGCAAAAGTCCTCTTGCATAGAACTCGGTAAAATTTCCAGTCCACTTCAGTGGACTTAAGCTATTAGCCCGGAGTTTAAACTCCGGGCAGAATTTTATCAAGCCACTGGAGGATGCTCATCCTGCCTATCCAACCAACTCACCAACTCCTCCACTCCAGAAAAATCCAACAATGCCTCTGCCAATGCCTCCACTTGCTCCAGCGATAGCGCTTCAACCTTTGCTTGGAGTTCTCGACTCATTACCCCAACTCGACGATTGAGCTGACGGAGAACCAGCGCTACTCCCTCTCGTTGCCTTCCTTCCTCCAGCGCTTCCTGATAGACTCGCGTCTGCTTCAACTCACTCAATCCAAACATTGCTGCAATCTCCTGCCGACTCAATTGCGGAAATTTATAAACCACAATAGTTTCAATTAACTCTATTATCGCTTCTTGCGACAAGCTCACTGACTCTGTTTGCTGTACCCGTGCGAGCAACTGCTTCGCTTGTGCCACTGCCTGTTCTTCAGGTTCAACAATGAGCCGCACCAATCCAACCTCTACCGATAACTCCTGTATGTCCCCCAATTCATCAAGATAAATGCGTTGTACCTGAGGGCTATTGAGTAGAACCCGATAAGGTTGGGTGTCAGTCGGCTCTTGACTTCGCGTTGGATAAAGGGCAACGGCTCGCCAATCGACAATCTGAGGATTTTGGTTCAAAAACAGAAATACTTCTGCAAATAAGCGACGGTAGAGTTGCTCGTCTTTTTGAAATTGAACTTCGACAAAGTAAGCAATGGGATTGGGAACATCCTGAGGGGGTAAGAAAACGCCATCAATGCGGAAGGCAGTTTGCTTAAGTTCTACTGAGCGAAAGACATAACCTTGGGCTTGAGCTGGAGACTGTCCAATCAGCTCAAAAAAGATAGTCGGCGCACTTTGAAACAGTCGATAGAATAGGGAATCAGTTTTCACTGCTACAGGCACATATCAACAGAACCAAGATGCTAACTGGGCGTTTAATTTCAATTCTATACGGCAAATCGCCGTATGCAAACTTCGCTACTGTTATGCTTCCCTTGACTCGATGTCATTTCGGCTCAATTTGTCAAGTCCTGATAATTTAAACGATTCTTTCCCCCAGAACGGTTTAAATTTTCCAATCAGAGTCTCGTCTCAACAAAACGTCATAATTGCTCGTTTTTTACCTCTTTTTGGGAAAAAGCTACGATTTTTCAGGGGTTACGGCGATTGTGAGAAGAGTGTGCGCTTTTCAGGTATACTCTCTATGGTGGGTTTTTTGTGGGCAAAACTAATTCAGGCACAGCTAAACCCCTTGAATCTTCGTAAAAACTTTGTATAATTCAGGATTCTTGTCTCACGCCCAATGTACCCTTGGACGCATGTATTTTGTTAAAGTTACAATAAGAATCATGACTAAGTATTGACAAAAACACGCCAGGACACAGAAGGGATGACGCCGACAGAAGCCTGAATAGTGGGGGACACAGATTGACACAGAGAACTCAATAATTTCCCCAAGAATCGAATCATCTTTTCATCCTTTGCATAGAGAATTAACGTCTCCATGTATTTCTAACTTTTCACGGGAAGTCTACAAACTATTGTAGAGACGCGCCATGGCGCGTCTGGGCGGGTTTAGTCACATCCTGGTAAAACCGAAAAGATAGTAGTGAAACCCGCCCCTACACAATCTACAAGTCTCCCAATCTCTCACTCAAAACTTACCTCCCTTTGTTGCGCCACATACCCGGAAAACTAAGCCATGTATTTGGATTCCTGGTCGTCCGTGTATGAGAATAATAATCAAAATTAAACGGGGAAGGTAAGCGTTGCTCACTCTCTATATGTAGTTTCGGATTGAGTCTAAACTCCAGCAAGAGGAGGCGATTGAAATCGCTGCTACACAAACAAAGTCCGCCTGCGCGGACTAGATTATAAAGGGGGTGGCTAACCCGGATTTGGTATCAGATCCATCGGGTAGAGATACGATACCACAACCTCTACTGAGTCAATTACTGAGTCAAAGGGTGAGTCAAAGACTGAACACTTTCCTATCAAAACCGCCCTTAGGCTGAGGATAGACAGACAACAGTGTTAAACAGTCTTGAATTGAAACCCAAGACACCCAAGCTCAACTCAGAATCGAGTTTACTAGATAAGAATTTAATGGACTTAAGCTTTTAGCCAAGAACTTGAATTCTTAGCGGGTGTCGGGGCTTACCGAAAAAAGGAGAACCATCATGCTAAATCCATCCACCCATTTGTTGATTATTGAAGACGACAAGGGACGCCGAGAATATACCTTGGAAGAATCAGTCTACTCCCTAGGTAGAGATCCACAATGCGATATCCGCATCCACTCAATGTTTATATCTCGCCATCATGCCACATTAATTCGACAAATTAGAGACGATGGTAGTTATATTTACAAACTTGTTGATGGTAATGTCCAAGGGAAGCAAAGTGCGAATGGACTATTAGTTAATGGCAAAAAATGTCAAGTCCATGATCTTGAAGATGAAGATGAGATTGTTTTTGGTCCCAATGTGACTGTGAGATACTACCTGCTTAAGAAATCAGGTCAATGGAAAATGAAATATAAGACCAAAAAGGCTAAATCGACCGTTCCATCCCCATCACCAAACTTAGGTGGTTTATACGTTCAATCGGAAAAAGGAAACCCGTTAGTCTTTCCCCTGAAGCATACCGACGTACAAGCCAAGGTGACGGGAAATATCTCGCGGGTAGAGGTAACACAAACCTTTGAGAATCCTTTTTCCACTCCCCTAGAAGCCACCTACATCTTCCCCTTACCGGATGAAGCCGCTGTTGATGATATGGAGATTCGCATCGGCGATCGCACAATTAAAGGTAACATTAAAAAACGCCAAGAAGCGGTAGCCATTTACGAACAAGCCAAAAAGCAAGGACGCACCGCCGGATTGCTAGAACAGGAACGGGCTAACATTTTTACTCAATCCCTGGCTAATATCCAACCCGGTGAGCAAATTGATGTGATGATTCGCTACACCGATAGCCTAAAATTTACAGGTGGAAATTACGAGTTTGTCTTTCCCATGGTTGTTGGATCTCGTTATATTCCTGGAACCACGATTGATGAGAATACCACAGGTGGGGGTTCAGCACCTGCACCGATGACACTGAATAAAGACACCGATTTAGTGCCAGATGCGTCCCGCTTAAATGCGCCAATTATACCCCCTGGAACTCGTTCTGGACATGATATTAATGTGACTGTAGATATTGAGGCGGGGGTTGAGATTAAAGAGGTGCATTCTCCCTCACATCAGATTCAAATTGATCGCCAAGACCAGCGGATGCGAGTCACGCTATCTCAACGAGACACAATGCCCAATAAAGACCTAATTGTACGCTATCAAGTCGCAGGCGATCGCACGCAAACTACAGTCCTCTCTCAAACCGACGATCACGGCGGACATTTTGCGGTTTATTTGATTCCAGCGATTGAATATAACCCCAATCAATTCGTCCCCAAAGACGTGGTATTTCTGATTGATACATCAGGTTCTCAAAGGGGTGAACCTTTAACCAAATGTCAAGAATTAATGCGCCGCTTTATCCAGGGACTTAATCCCCACGATACGTTTACCATTATCGATTTCTCAGATACTACTCGCCAACTTTCATCCGTTCCCTTGGCAAATACGGTGCCAAATCGCAACAGCGCCATGAACTATATTAATCAATTAAACGCCAGTGGCGGAACTCAACTGATGCGGGGAATTCAGGCGGTGCTAAACTTCCCAGAGGTTGATCCGGGACGATTGCGGAGTATTGTACTGTTAACTGACGGTTATATTGGCAACGAAAACAAAATTCTGGCAGAAGTCCAACGCCATTTAAAATTAGGGAATCGCCTACACAGTTTTGGTGCAGGAAGTTCGGTTAATCGTTTTCTCCTGAATCGAATTGCTGAAATTGGACGGGGAATTTCCCGGATTGTCCGCTACGATGAGCCGACTGAAGAACTCGCTGAACAGTTCTTTGGACAAATTAATAATCCAGTGCTGACGAATATTCACCTGTACTGGCAAGGCGAGGGTGAACCTCCCATTATTTATCCGGCGACTCCACCTGATTTATTTGCTGAACAGCCGTTAGTTCTCTTTGGATGCAAAAAAGACGCTCGACCTGGACGGCTAGAAGTAACAGGAACGATTGCCGGAGGACAGCAGTACCAGCAGACTTTTGAACTTAACTTTGAAGAGACGGGAAATCCTGCGATTGCCCAACTGTGGGGTCGTAACCGGATTAAAGACTTGATGAATCAAATGGTCAAGGGAGAGACGAAAGTTGGCGTAGAGACTGTTACCGATACGGCTTTAACTTATCAACTTTTGTGCCAATATACCGCCTTTATTGCCGTCAGCGATGAAGTGCGCGTTAATCCCAATGATCGTTCTGTCTCCGTACAAGTCCCTGTGGAAATGCCGGAAGGGATTAGCTATCAGGGAATTTTTGGAGATGTAGAAGTAGAAGCGACCTATGAGTTTGAGGTGATTCCTTCAGAACCGCTGGATGAGTTTGATATCACCCTGATCAGTCCCAATATGATGGGGGAAGATGATGCTGAGTACACTCTTATTCCTGAGTCAGCACCAGCGCCATCGAAAACTCCAGACATTGAAGCTGATGTCACCAAAGCTGAGTCAAAAGATAATCGCCTACAAATTATCAGCGCAACAGGACTAAATAAAAAAGCGATCGCTGATTTGACTCAACATCTACAATCGATCCCGTTATCCCCAGGTGTCAAGGGAAATCTCGTCTTCGAGTTCTACATTAGCCAAGGTCGTGTGCGACAGCTAATTCTTGACCAGGAAGCCTCGTCTGTAAACGATCAAGACGTAACAGAGGCGATTCGGCGATCACTTCTAACTTGGCGTCCCCCTTACTGGGATGTCGATTACGTTCGCCTATTGGTGCGGATTCAACCCAGCGATCACTTCAAACTAGGTGTCCCCCTCAAGCAGTTGTTGATCAAGTTAGCGTACTGGGGCGGATTCGGCTCGGCGATCGCTTCGATCGCTTCTAACTTGCTACCTCCCTCAAGCGGTTGTTAATCAAGTTCGCCTAGTGATAAGGATTAAACCGTGAATCGCTCTTATTCATAGCTAAGTGAACTGTTGAGCATAGAATCGCGCATAACGCCCTCCTCGCTCTAATAATTCTGCATGGGTTCCTGACTCGATAATCTGTCCCTGTTCCATGACTAAAATTCGGTCAGCGCGGCGCACGGTGGTGAGGCGATGCGCGATGATAAAGACGGTGCGCTCTTTCATAATCCGGTCTAAGGCTTCTTGGACTAAGGCTTCCGATTCTGAATCCAAGGCAGAGGTGGCTTCATCTAAGATAAGAATACTGGGATTCAGGAGAACCGCCCGCGCGATCGCCAGTCGTTGTCGTTGTCCCCCAGATAGGTTAATCCCCCGTTCTCCCACCCAGGTGTGATACCCTTGGGAGAATTGGATAATAAATTGGTGAGCATTGGCGATTTTTGCGGCATCTTGAACAGCGTCTAGGTCAAAGTCCTTTTGACCAAAGGCAATATTTTGAGCAATTGTGCCGGAAAATAGGGTAGTTTCCTGGGGAACAATGCCAATTTGTCGCCGCAGGCTTTTTAGAGTAACGTCTCGGATATTAATCCCATCAATCAGGATTTCTCCGGCTTGCGGATCATAGAAACGGGGGAGTAAATTAACTAAGGTAGTTTTGCCCGCACCCGATGCGCCAACGAGTGCGATCGCATCTCCTGGCTGGGCAAGAAAACTTAAGTCTTTCAGCACCCAGGGCGTTTTACCTGTAGAGACGTGCCATGGCGCGTCTTGATCTTTGGCGATTGATGATAACGTTTCCTCAAACCCCGCCCTTTCTAAGTTCTCTTGGGCTTGAGTGTAGGCAAAGCTAATCTGACGATATTCTACTTTACCCGTAACCGGGGGGAGAGTCATCGCCCCCTCTTTTTCGATCACCGTTGGCACAATTGCAAACAGTTCAAAGATGCGATCAACCGATGCCTCACCCTGCTTAAACTCGTTATAGTTGCTGGTAACGATCGCGATCGGATCAATAAGCATGGCAACCGCCGCACCGTAGCTGACAAATTCACTCCCAGTTAAGTTACCTTGGGCAATTTGCCATCCCCCCAGTAAAAATACCAATAACAGACACATCGCCTCCAGAAACCCCACCACCGGAAACTGAATCGCCTTTAACCGTTCCGCCGCATACTTAGCTTTCCGATTGTGTTCTGCCTCTTGACTAAATCGCTCTAATGTGTAATCCTCAGCCGCAAACGCTTGGATTAACCGAATCCCACTAAACACTTCAATCAGCAACGCCGATAAATCCGACACCCGATTTTGACTCCGCCGGGAAAATTGGCGCATCCGTTCGCCAAACCAGCCAATTAATAGACCCATCAGCGGGGCAATGAGTACAATACCTAGGGTAAGTTGCCAGTTGAGGTAAACCACATAAGCGAAAACCGCAATCAACTGTAAGACGCTAGGGAGAAACTGGTGAAAGAACTTGTTTACCACCTCGCCAATGCGGTCAATATCCTCAGTGAGTCGATAGGATAAGTCCCCGGTTCTAGTGGTTTCAAAGTAGTCCAGACTCAGGGTTTGCAGGTGGGCGTAGACATTTTTCCGCAAATCCAGCGTAATCGACAAAGCCGCCTTTGCCATTAGGGTGTCTTGCCCATACTGTGCCAGCTTCTGACCCAAGAAAATTAAAGCAGCAATTCCAGCAACTTGTGCGATCGCGCCCACATTTCCTTGTCCCACATAAGCCGCAATCCGCCCCGCTAGCCAAGCCAGGAGGGGCCACACGGCGACAAATGCCACAGTACAAGCTAAGGCTTGCCCAATGGTAACTCTTTGAGGGCGAAGATAAGGCAACAGTTGCCAGTAATGAGAACGGGTTTTCAATGTATAATCACCCAAATGCAATTTTCCTCTGTCTCACGCTATCAGCTTTCATCGTTTCTACCAAGACTTTCCTGTCACCGAAGAAGTTTCTAAGTAGGTGGACACAATAAAAGCTAACGGTGGAGTCGTCATTCGTCCTTTGTCATACTCGCTCCCGAAAAGAAGCAAGCTACGTCCTTTGTAAGGGTTTGAGGACTATTTACAAAACTTAGTACAGTACCGTTTTCTCTTGTCCGACTACTTACTTACCTATTACCAGAAACGCGATAACATAAGAAGACAGACTATTAAAGATGGAGGAGTTGGATTATGTCAACAGAGACAACTCAAACTCAGAGTTCCCCAACACCTCCCGTGGTGGACTGGGAACCCCAAATGCCACCAACTGATTTAATTTTTGATGATGGAGAACCCTTGGAAAGTAACCGCCACCGCATTGCCATGAATCTGTTGATTCAGTTAGTCCACCAAGCCTTGGCACAGCGCGAGGATTACTTTGTGGGTGGCAATATGTTCATTTATTATAGTCGCACCCAGGCACGAAATCGGGACTTCCGAGGACCTGATTTTTTTGTGGTATTGAATGTGGATGGAAACCGTTCTCGCCAAGGTTGGGTAGTCTGGGATGAAGAAGGGCGTTACCCGGATGTGATTATTGAACTGATGTCGG
Organism: Coleofasciculus sp. E1-EBD-02; assembly: GCF_040218245.1. Lineage (NCBI taxonomy): Bacteria > Bacillati > Cyanobacteriota > Cyanophyceae > Coleofasciculales > Coleofasciculaceae > Coleofasciculus > Coleofasciculus sp. E1-EBD-02. The sequence continues at coordinate 13,362 of NZ_JAVJQN010000038.1, forward strand.
CGTCTACAGCCAATGCGGATATTGGCGCAAAAAAGGATATTTACGAAGGAACGTTTAGAACACCGGATTATTTCGTGTTTGATCCGTTTAACCCCGACTCTTTACAGGGATGGCGGTTGGATGCAAATTTCCGTTATCAACCGTTGGTTCCGAATGAGTCAGGATGGTTATGGTGCGAAACCTTAGGGTTATGGTTAGGAATTTGGCAAGGAATAATAAGCCGAGAAACAGCACCGTGGTTACGATTTTATGACTCAGAGGGGAATTTAGTTTTATTACCTGAAGAAGCTGAACATCAACGGGCTGAATCTGAACGCCAACGGGCTGAATCTGAACACCAACGCGCCGAAACTGAACGCCAACGCGCAGAACGTTTAGCCGCACGATTGCGGGAGTTAGGAGAAGACCCAGATAATTAAGGAATATGGGGGAGAAAAGTATTGTTCCCATGCGTCTGGACATCCCCTTGTAAAATAGAAATTTATCTTCAATGTCGATAGCCGATTAAAATCATGACACAGCCATTACAGCATCGCATCATCTCTTGGAGTTTAAGTTTAATTATCGCGAGTATTAGCTGCGTCTTTGGACTACCTGCCAGTGTAAATGCTCAGTCTATCTCAAACACTCATCCAACTCAAATTGCTACAGTATCAGCCAGCGAAGCTTTTCGCAATGCATACAATCAGCGCTATACCTGGGATGAAAATTTTCCGGGTTATTCTGCAGAGGTTTCGATTACGCACGAAGGAGATATTGACCAGGGAATCGTTCGCGTTAAACCGGATTTAAGTGTGGACGTTATTAATGTTGAACCCGATAATTTGCGTGAGTTGGTTGCCAATACGGTTAAGATGGAAATCATTCACCGCCGCCGATTACCCTTTGAACAGTTGCATGGAAACAATGACTTTGAGTTAAAGGGAAAAGACGAGTATGGCGCGTTAAAAATTAATGAGGTGGGTGATAATTCCTACTATAAGGTTAAAGGGGATGTAATCACTCAAGTAAATCGCAGCTTTGGAGATGTAGCCGTAACCGTTGACACCCTAGGTACGACGAAAACGCCAGAGGGATATTTAGTCAGTCACTTTAAAACCACGTTTCGCGATGCCAAAACCGATGAAGTTCTGGAAAAAGAAGATGTGCGAGATTTTCATGAAAAGGTGGGAAATTACTATTTGTTAACCAACCGGACGATTCGATATGCAAAGGAGGAAAATCCTGAGAAAAAAACGGTGGCAGATACGAGAATTCGCTTTAATGATATTCAGCCGTTGTAACTAGAAAAAAATGATTGAGTGGGATCGAGTCGCCGAGTTGTATGATATCTATGTCCATAGTGATATTGATATTTCCTTCTTTATTCGAGAAACCCGTAACGTTTCCGGTCAAGTCCTCGAATTGATGGCGGGAACGGGGCGCGTCTCGATTCCTTTACTAGAAGCTGGTGTTTCCCTGGTTTGTGTGGATGCTTCGGCGCAAATGCTAGCTATTCTGCAAAAGAAGTTGGCACAAAATGGGTTATCGGCTAGAATTCAGCAGGCTGATGTGCGAGAGTTAAACCTGCAAGACTGTTTTGAATTAGCGATTATTCCGTTCAATTCATTTTCGGAACTGTTGTCCAAGAAAGACCAAAGGAGTACACTCCAATCAATTCACAACCATTTGCGTGAAGGTGGGCGACTTATCTGTACTTTACATAATCCCCATGTTCGGTTAAAATTGGTCGATGGTTCTCTGCGTCTAGAGGGGAAGTACAGTCTGGAAAAACAACAACTCTTGTTTTGGGGACTGGAAAAACAGCAACCAAATCACTGTATTGTTGAACGAACTCAGTTCTACGAAATCTATGATCAACATGGGTTTTTGCAATCTAAGCGCCTCCTAGATATGCAGTTTTGCCTGATCCAAAAGCAGGACTTTGAGGAAATGGCGCAGGAAACGGGTTACAAAATAGTGGCTGTGTATGGTGATTATTCTTATTCAGAATTCAATAGTGATACCAGTCCTTCTATGATTTTTATTTTGGAGAAATGACAAAAAAAGGCAAAGGGTAGAAGGAAAAAGTTCCATCAAATTTCGCCATTATACTCAAAATACCAGTCTTCATGCATTTGGGCGACTTGTGCCAATTTGCCATTTCGACCTAACGCTTCATCGGCTAATTGGGCAATCCAAATATTCGGTACGGCTTGAGGTCTATTTTCCAGAACTAGGGATAAGGCTTCCTCCTCTTGACCCGCCCCTAAGAGGATGGCATAAATGGTTAGCGCGATCGCGGCTGATCGGCTGATCCCAGCTTGGCAATGGATGAGAACATCTCCGCCTTCCTGGGAAATTATCGGTACGAAGTCAATCACTTGACGAATATGCTCAGATGTGGCTAAAACATAGTCGGGTTCATCTTCATTTAAAGCCACAATATCATCAAACTCTAACCGCAGTCGGTGAGGAACTTGGGTGTAACCTGCGGGAGGGGTACTACCGGGTTCACCAATCGAGATGATATGCGCGATCGCGTCTCCTGTCTCGGACGAGAGAAGTTGGCTGGCTTCGGAATAGGAAGCAATCCATATCTTCGGTAGATTGTTTGCTAGAAATTCAGTCACAATTGTTACTACTTTAATTTAGATTTTGTCCTAATTTTTCCATGAAACTCTCCCAACGGTTTACCGACGCCTTAACTTTTGCTACCGAACTGCACGCCAACCAAACCCGCAAAGGGCATGGCGTTCCCTACATCGCCCACCTGTTAGCCGTTTCTAGTATTGCCTTAGAATATGGGGCAAATGAAGAGGAAGCGATCGCGGCGCTTCTCCATGATGCCATTGAAGACCAAGGCGGTGCAGCAACCCGTGAGGAAATTCGCCGCCGCTTTGGGGATACAATTACTGAGATTGTGGATGGGTGTACCGACGCGGACACCACACCTAAACCTCCTTGGCGTCAGCGCAAAGCAGCTTATATTGCCCATATTCCCACCGCCTCGGCTTCGGTGCGTTTAGTCTCCGCCGCCGATAAGCTGCATAATGCTTGGTCAATTCTTAAAGATTATCGCATTTTAGGGGATAATTTATGGCAACGCTTTCATGGGGGTAAAGAGGGTACACTTTGGTATTACCGTTCCTTAATTGAAGCCTTTCGCACCCAGGGTTCTATGCCGATTGTTGACGAATTGGATCGGGTGGTGAGTGAATTAGAATTATTAGCAGGTGTCGCGGATCAACAGTCTGAGTGATAAAGTCAAGCAAAATGTAGGGGCGCAAGGCTTGCGCCCTAACATTGATTCGGTGCGATCGCTAAAAAAGTCTCCCGATGCCGTGTCAGTAGCGCAAAATAGAGGTATGTCGAAATCGCAACACTGCGATCGCATAAAACCCGTAGCCCCATTCATCCCTAATCGTGCTATGAAACCAATCCTGCTAACCACGGCTGCTATTTTCACCGCCATCACCCTGAATACCAGTGCCTTCGCCGAAAATCTGCAAAATATCCAAAAGGTATTATCCACCAAAACCTGTCCCGGATGTGATCTCACCGATGCAGGTTTAGTCATGGCAGAATTAGTCGGGGCAAACTTGAGTGGGGCAGATTTGAGTCGCGCTAATCTGAGTCGGGCAAATTTGACGGGGGCGGATCTCACTGGCGCAAATCTTAGTGGCGCGTCTCTCAATGGTGCGAACTTAACGGGTGCGAATCTTAGTGGCGCTATTTTAGTGGGAACGGATCTCAGAAATGCGTATCTGGTTAATGCACAACTGTTTGGTACAGATCTCAGTAACGCTTATATTCAAGGAACCATTGGTCTTCCTCAGTATGCCGGAACCCCGGAAGATTTCTATGCTTGGGGTGTGATTGAAGCCGAACGGGGAAACTATCAAGCGGCTATTGAACATTATAATCAAGCCCTGAATCTAAAAGCAGATTTTGCTCCCGCCTATTTAGCCCGGGGAATTGCCCGATTTCGCTTAAGTAATCACGGTGGTGCAATCCAAGATGCTGAAGTGGCTAGTCAGCTTTTTACGACTCAAGAAAACCTGGTGGGTTTCCAAGCCTCCCAGAATCTGATCGCTATGGTGGAAATTGCCCAAAATCCTCCCGAAGTTCGCTCTCGCCCATCTTTTGGAAATGCTCTTGTGGGGATTGGTTCACTGCTTTTGCGGTTTTTGTCACCGCTTTGATTGATGAGGGTTTTATCTGCTGAGTGTCGGAATTTTGTTTTTTTAACGCAGAGTAACGCAGAGGTTTACGCAGAGGGCGCAGAGGGGTTTGGAGGATTTGGATGGGGGTTTATCGAGTGCGGAAACAAGGGGTAATGGTGTCGTTTTCGATAGTTGAAAGGGTTTCCTTTTATAAGCTATGAATAAAATGCCATCTAAGACTGAAAGTGAGCAAATGTTGAAGTGGCTGAATAAAAATCGGCACACTTTGTTGGATTTATATCGCAATCAATATGTGGCTTACAATGACTGTCGTGTCATTGCTCATAGTGAGAATTTGCGAGACGTTTTGGAGTTGGCGACAGCATCAGGTGAGACGTTTGCTATTTATTTAGTGCCACGCAGCAGGGCTTCTATCCAGATTTTACCGATTCACTTTCGCACAGTGGCTCGCCATGACTGGTTACCGAATTATCATGTCAGGCTCAAGCATAAGGATTTAGAGATTTCTACCACAATGCTAGTAGACTCTGGGGCAGAAATTAGTTTAATTTCTTTAAAGGTGGGTCAAGATTTAGGCTACAGCTTAGCGGATGCTGAATCAACGTTATTAGCGGAGACGATTGGGGGAACAGTTGAGTATGTTCTGCGTAATGTGGAAATGACAATTGATGGACATAGTTTTATCGCTCCTGTCGCTTGGTTACAAAGCATTACAGGTGCAGAACAATTGCTTCTAGGGCGGGAAGTTATCTTTGATCGGTTTAATATTGAGTTCAGACAAGCCGATGAGCAAATTCGGTTTACTTGGCGTGAATAGTTGTCGTAATGGACAATGATAATATAGCCGTTCTAAAACCGATTGGGTATACCCGAATGTAGGGGCGCAATGCTTGCACTATTTCCAATTTACTGCTCTCTGTTTTATTCAAACTTCATAATTTATAATAATGAACATCAAAGAATTAGAACCACAACTGCTTGCTCTAAAGCCGACTGAAAAAGCTCAAGTCATTCATCTCCTAGCCCAAAGTTTCAATAATAATTGGAAGGAAATTGAAAAAACGTCTGGTGTTTGTGGGGGAACAGCCTGCATTGCCAATACTCGCATTCCGGTTTGGGTGTTAGCCAATGCTCGCCGTTTAGGGATTAGTGAAGCTCAACTTCTACAAGACTATCCTACGTTATCGGCTGCTGATTTAGTAAATGCCTGGATTTATGCTGAAGTCTATGCTGATGAGATTGAACTCGCTATTCGACATAACGAAGAAGATTGATTAATGGCACGTCTTTATCAAGTTTCAATCAGCAGGAGGATGCCAACCACTGATTGCCCAGCGCCAACGCGCAGACACAATGATTGGGTTGTTCATTCGCAACGCAGTAATGGTGGCGCGACCTGTAGCCGTTAGCCCTTCTACTCTGGTGCTGTCCAAACTCCAGGTAAAGTGGTCAGTCCACTTCTGAGTGCGTGGGTTGAAAAGTGGCAAAGTTTCTCCAGTTAGCGGATCTTCGGTTTCTGTGCTGTCAGACTTAAATTCATTGCAGGTACGACAGGCAAGGCAGAGATTTTCAAAGGTCGTCGCTCCGCCTTTTGAGCGGGGCGAGATATGATCGTAGGTCATGGGAATGCCGCTATTGGCTTCACTGGTCAAACAGTAGCAGCAACGGTGGCGATCGCACGCTTCAATTTGAGCCTTTAGTCTTGTAGGAATATAGTAGGTAGACACAAGAGATTAGGGCAAAGGTACATGGTGTCCGCGCCAGCGCAGTAGTGCAGCTGCCTGTGCTTTCCGCAGCATGAAGCAGTCTGCCTCGGTTCGCAGTACTGTTAGTTCCGTTCGTTCGGCATCCGTCAGTGTACCCTCTTGATTGCGATCGAGTAGGATATTGTACCGCTCCATATCGGCTACAGTCTTTCGACTCTGAGCAATTTTCCATAATGCCTCATCTTCCATTCTGTCCAAGGCAGCTAGGTCAACCTGAAACTCATCAGGTACATTATCCCAATCAGGGGGACCGCCCACTTTTAGTGCGTGGAGCATGATTTCCTCTAGAGGGCGGTTGGTCGCGTGGGCAGTATTGACCAGCCTTTGGTAGAGTGGCTCTGGGATTTGCAGGGTAACGATTTGGGTCATAGGATTCAAGTTGCCTCTCACTCGAATTCTACACTGATAGCTATTTCCTTGCCTTGCTGGATGACAAAATTAGATAGCTACATTAACAAACTTAATTGAGATCCTTGCTCGGTTTTTTGGACTTCAATTCGCGTCTGAAAGGCTTCCTTAAATTGGGGCATGTGGGTTACGGTTAAGATACAAGCAAAGTCGGACGCGATCGCGTTAATCGCCGCAATCAACCGTTCGCACCCCTCAGCGTCTTGTGTCCCAAAGCCTTCATCGACAATTAGCATTTGCAACGAGGTTCCCGCCCGTTGCGCTAAGAGTCGGGCTAGGGCGAGGCGAATGGCAAAGTTAATCCGGAAGGCTTCACCGCCAGAATAGGTTTCGTAAGGGCGGGTTCCGCTAGCGTCGGCGATTAAAATATCGAGGGTGTCGATGAGTTTACTTTTGCGCTTTGATGCCCGTTTCCCGGCTTTTTGGGTGACAATTTGGACGTGTAACTGATTTCCAGTGAGTCGGGATAGAATTTGATTGGTTTCTGCCTCTAATTGGGGTAATATGTTCTCAATCATCAGCGTTTGAATGCCGTTTTTGCCAAAGGCTTTGGCTAATTCCTGATGCACTCGATATTGCCGTTTTAGGGTTTTAACCTGTTCCTCTTGCTCTTGATATTGAGTTTTCAGGGTATCCAGTTGAGTTAAGCGCTGTTGTAAACGCCCAACTTGAGATAAATGTTCGTCTAATTGTCGGCGTCGCTGGAGGATGCGCTGTTCTAGTATTTGCACCTCACGGCTGGTGTCGGGATATTGTTCTAATTGCTTGACAATCTCTGCAAGTTGTGTATTGAGAGTTTCGCGATCGCCTTGTCGTTGGGCGAGGGTTTGAGTCAGGCTGTCTAATCGTTGACAGAGTTGGGGATAGTGTTCCTGGGCTTTGGTTAATTCTTGATGGCGTAGTTGCCAAGATTGGGCGTGTCGCAGGGCGGTGCGGAGTTGGTTGTGTGTGTCTAAGTTGTAGCCAATTTCGGTAATTTGTGACTCGATCGCGTCAAGTTGCTGTTTGAGGGGAGAGGTGGTTTGTAACTCCTCTAGGGATTGGTTTTGCTGATCGAGTTGGGCTTGCAGTTGGGGTTTTTGTTCCTGAATTTTCTCTAGGCGTCGCTGGGCGTCTTCGAGTTTGGCTTGGCGAATTTCCGCCCATCGCCACCGATCAACTTCTCCCCGTGCGAGGGCGTGGGTTTGTTCGTCATAATTTAATTGTTGCAGTTGGTGATCTAGGGTTTGCAGTTGGGTTTGGATGTCTAGGGCGTAGGTTCCTTCACTTAGCGATCGCTCGAGTTGTTTCTTTTCTTCGGAGATGTCGTAGAGGCGATCATACACTTCATCGGTGGCTTCGAGTCGGGCTTCGAGTTGTCCCCGTTGTTCGAGTAATTGTTCAAACGGTGCCAATTCTTGGGAGAGTTGGGCGTATTCTTGACGTAAGACTTGCAGTTCCCGTTCACAAACTGCTAGTTGTTCTCGCACTACCCAAAATTGATCTTGAATTTCCTGTTGTTCTGTGGTAGTTTTCTGGATAACGTGGTGCGAATGGGTTTCATCTAAGGGGCGATCGCACAGGGGACATACGGCGTCCTGAACCTGTAACATTTGGATTTTCTGGGTGAGTTCGGCGATTTGCTTTTCATAACGGCGCTGGCTTTCTTGCAGTCGTTCCTGAAAGCTGCGGCGTTCGAGTCCTTTTTCTTGGACACGCTGTTGATAGACTTTCTTTTTTTCTAAGGTACTGATTTCGGCGACAACTTGCAGAACGGTTTGGCGCAGTTGGGGAGTGGTGGCGATTTGGTGCGAGAGTTGATGTTCTGAGGCGTTGAGTTCGTCTAAACGGGCGCTGAGGCGGGCGTGGTGGCGATCCAGTTCGCTTTGCAAGGCGGCGCGGCGTTGTAGGATGGGGGAGACATCGAGTTGGAGTTGATCCAGGTGATTGAGGCGGGTACGGGCGGCTTTGAGTTTTTCCACGGCTTCGGCTACATCTCCCGAACGGGTAAGCATCTGTTGAATTTCTTGTTCTTGGGGGCGCAGGGCGTCGAGTTGGGCTTGGGTTTGGCGAATTTGTAGATTCAATTCCTGAATCTGTTGGTTGAGTTGCTGTTGGTGTTGCTGTTTTTGGCGGTGGGCGTTTTGATCGGCGTGGAATTTTTGGCTGAGACTTTCTTCTCGCTGTTGCAGGGTGAGATAATCAGCATAACCAGCAGTAATTTGATCCTGTTGGTCGAGAATCGTGGCAAGTTGATGCTTTTGGCTTTCGGTGGTGGTGATATCCTGGTGTAGGCGATCGCACTCTTGGGTGAGATTTTGGTATTGCTGGCGGACAAAGGTGAGTTGTTGTTCCCAGGTGTGGCGTTGGTGTTTTAGAGATTGCAGGTGGTGCAGTTGGCTTTGGTCGGTGTCTTGGTCTTGGCGCAGTTGAGATAAAGTGGTTTGAGTGGCGTCTTGTTGGTGTGCGATCGCCTCTCGTTCTTCGAGTTGCTGTTCAATGGCTTGTAAACTGGATTCGAGTTGTTCGGCTTGACCTTTAAATTGGCGAGATAAGTCCTTGGCTTGATCGGCTAAGGTTTCATATTGATCCAGTTTCAATAAGTCGGCTAGGATTTGTTTACGTTCCGAGGGACGCCGTAGCATAAATTCATCCGCCCGCCCCTGACGCAAGTAAGCGGAGTTAATAAAGGTATCGTAATCCAGCTTAATATGATGCAGAATGAGCTGTTGAGTTGCCCGTAATCCTTTTTCAGTTAAAGAACGAAATCCATCTGGGGTTTCAATTTGAAATTCCAGAGAACTGCTTTGTCCGCGTTGCTTGCTGCGAATCACCCGATGGGTTTGTTGGTTATTATGGAAGATGAAATCTACCCGTACATTTTTCGCCCCGGAATGGATTAAATCATCTTCCGACGCGGCACGGCATTGTCCCCAAATCGCCCAGGTAATCGCTTCCAAGAGAGAGGATTTGCCAGCGCCATTAGCGCCACAGATACAAGCCGTATGCAGTCCGCGAAAGTCCAGGGTCGTTTCGCGATAACTTAAGAAATTTTTCAGGGTCAGTTTCAGGGGAATCATGCAGGCTGGAATGCCATTGAGACTAGGGATTCAAGAAAATTGTCAGTACATACGCACGCTCTCCATAGTTTATCGACGTAAGGATGCGGATTCCAGCCTTTGTCTCGACAAATTCACAATATTTAATATAATGGAGGTTTAGGATAGGTCGATAATATCAATCAAGTATAGGTTTTCCTACCTGGCTCAAAGTGTAGCCTTAGTCACAACTCAATCATTAAGCTTGTGGAAAGAAAAATTTTTTCGACAAGAAAGAGGCGAGTATAGGGTAAAATATATACAACACACAATAGCCAGAGTCAAGATCATCAGCAGATCAGCCTAAACACTCCTACTAGCTACCTACCGCAACGGTTTGGGTGATCCACTACACCAGGAAACATGAGAACACCAGCAGTTAGGAGACTCAGCATTTACTGTTTTTCAAGTGAGCCAGATGAAACCAGCCGCACGCCGAATAAGCCAATCACTGGTAGCCCTCTATAGTCTAACAGGGCTTCTAGGCTTTGCTAAAGTTGTCCAAGCACAGGTTACTCCAGATAATACAGGGGGTAGCGGAACGACGGTTAACCAAGAGGGCAATAAATTCCAAATAGAAGATGGCGTTGAAGCTGGCGATAATCTGATTCACAGCTTTGATCAGTTTAGTCTTGGCTCAGATCAAAGTGCTATTTTTAATATCGATGCTAATATTCAAAACATTCTGAGTCGGGTTACAGGTGGCAATCTGTCTCAAATCAACGGACTCATTGAAGTTCTGGGAGGAACGGGTAGTACCAATCTGTTTTTAATGAATCCGGCAGGTATTGTGTTTGGTCAAGGTGCAAGTCTGGATGTGCCAGGCTCCTTTACCGCCACAACCGCCACGTCAATTGGTTTAGGTAATGACCAGTGGTTTAACGCAACAGGTCCTATTGACGCAAGTAAGCTTGCCGGAAATCCTAACAATTCCTTTGCCTTTAATACGTCTGAACCCGGAGGTATCGTTAGCTCTGCTAACCTAACAGTTGATAGTGGGAACTTAACCTTAATTGGTGGCACTGTTGTCAGTGAAGGCACGCTCTCAGCACCACAAGGTCAAGTGAATATCGCCACAGTACCCGGTGATACGGTAGTGCGCCTCAGCCAACCGGGAATGGTGCTAAATTTAGAGTTTGAACCTGTAGACTCAGTAAGTGGTAATCCAGGAAATTGGGATGGTAATATAGCTTCTTTGCCTCAACTGCTTACAGGAGGCGGGATTGATCATGCAACTCAAGCGATCGCGGACGCGGATGGTCAGCAGGTAATCTTATCAGGCTCAGGGATTACTGTAAATAATGGCGATGTTGTAGCAACGGGAAAGATCACCGGGCAAGATGGAATTGGTATCAGTGCTAATAACATTACCACAGGAGAACTCGATACCAGTTCTAATCGGCAAACAGCGCCTGGTTCTATATCCTTATTGGCTATAGACGACATAAAAACGGGTGATATTAGAACCAGCGATAGCAGCGGAGGAGATAGAAGCGCAGGTTTGGTACAGATATCTACTTTACAAGGCAATATTGATCTAAAAAATCTTTTTGGTGAAGATCAAGGTCAAGGAAATAGTGCGACTTTTACGTTAGAGGCTCCTCAAGGCGAAATTACTATTCGTGGAGATATAAGAATACTGAATCGTGGACCTGGTGATCAAGGTCAGGTAAACTGGGTTGCACAAAACTTCACGCAGGATTCCGGCAAGATTACTGAACCCTCCAATGTAGTAAGTAGGCAGAATAATCCTTCTATCTCTAATCCTTTAAATAGTATTAGTTTTCCCCCTTTCACTGAATTTAATAGTGATTTCGATAACTCAGATAACTCATCGGATGGCGAAAACTCGAACACGGGTAATGATGACTCATCGGATGGCGAAAACTCGAACACGGGTGATGATGACTCATCGGATAGCGACAACTCGAACACGGCTAATGATGACTCATCGGATGGCGAAAACTCGAACACAGAAGATAGCAGCGATTCTAACAGCGACATAGCCAATCAAGATGGCGATGGCGTTGATATGGGTGATATTGGAAATGATCTGAATAATAATGATGTAACTAATAGTGAGGATGAGGAATTTACTGATCCTGTTGATGTTGATGATATTGATGACTCAATTTTAGATACTGAGGATTCTTCTGGAAACACAGATACTTCAGATAGCGGAGATAGCCAAACAGCGGATTCTTCTGGAAACACAGATACTTCAGATAGCGGAGATAGCCAAACAGCGGATTCTTCTGGAAACACAGATACTTCAGATAGC